>CBFHVJ010000058.1:0-8440 GCA_965659435.1 uncultured Arcobacteraceae bacterium | reverse complement strand
TCAATCCTTTAGAATTATAAATTCTATCAGACTGACACAAAATTTCTAATACTACAAATTATATTTGGGAAAAATAAACTAATGTTTATTACATGATCTCAGACTTTCCTTCTCTAGTTAATCATCATTATGTAGTTGTCCTGTAAATTCAAAACCATATTTTGTTTTATTAGCTATATCTTCTTCTACCTCTTCTATAGTTTCATCAATAGTATTTTCAACCTTTCCTATAAAGATATTTTTACTAGCTTCTGTTTTAAAGCTATGTACTTTATAAGATGTATCTTGTCCCTTTTCTTCAAAAAACTTATCTAAACTATCTTCCCATACTAAGGTCAATTCTCTTTGTATTACTTTAAGCTCATCTTCATCTGGTAAAGTATAATTAAATACTACAACCTCTTCATACGTTATTACTTCATTACTATTCATTATATCTTCCATATTTAAAATTTTATTCAATAAATTTATAACAAATGTATCTGTAAATATAATAAATTTTTTTATTAGTTAATAAGTTTAAAACTTCAAATAGAATCCCCACAAATATGTCCACTACTAAATGCCCACTGGAAATTGTATCCACCAAGCTCTCCAGTTACATCTAGTACCTCTCCTAGAAAATATAAATCTTTTTGTATTTTACTCTCAAATGTTGTTACATCAATATCTACTGTAGATACTCCTCCTTTTGTAACTTCAGCTTTTGTATAGCCATAATTTCCTGCTGGAGCAAAACTATAGTTTCGTATATCAATATCTAAATCTTTAATAGCTTTTTTTAATCTTTTTGGTAAATAGCTATCTTTAGTAGGGAGGAAATCTATAGATATTTGTCCTTTTTTCCAATACAACGATGTTGTTAATATAGCTGGTCCACTACATCCTTTATGAGTAAATAACATATCCCCTACTACAGTTTTATCTTCCACTTTTATTTTTACTGCTAATGATAGTCCACTTAGCTCTTTAAACCAAAATTGGTCTTTTTGTACAGTAAATCCTACAAGTGCAGGATCAAGTCTAGTGATAGTATGATCAAACTTTTTTGCTATTTCATACCCAATTTCCGATGCACCTAATATAGGGAAACTTTTACCACCACTTGCCACTACTAACTTTTTTGCGATAATTGTTTTATTCTCACAAGATATTTTATAATAACTATCTTCGTATTCAACATCTTTAACTTTTGTATCTAATTTAAAATGGATATTTTTTGTGATATTTTTAAACATACTTAGTACATCATTACTACTATTACAAAAATATGTTCCTTTTACAATCTTTTCATTGATTTTTGGATGTAGTTTATGACTATTGAGGTATTTTAATAGATCGTCATTATCAAATCTATTTAGTACATTATTTATAAATTCTTGATCACCTAAAAAATGTGTTGGTTTCATATATTTATTTGTAATGTTGCACTTTGCTCCACCACTAACTTTTATCTTCTCACCAATTTTAGAATTACTATCTATTACACATACTTTTAAGTTTTTATTATTGAGTACAGATGCACACATTAAACCACTTGCACCTGCCCCAATAATTGCTATATCATATTTATCTTTATACATAGTATTCATTTTACCTCTTTCAAACATAGTTTTTGGTAAAATCGAGCTTATTTTATAAACGGAGATATTAATGATTAAGCATATTGTATTTTTTAAACTTTCAGAAGAAGGTATGAAACAAAAAGATGAAATTATTATAAAACTAAATAACCTTAAAAATGATATAGATTTTATTAGAGCTCTAGAGGTTGGTATAAACTTTGCACAAGAAGATAGAGCATACGATGTAGCACTTACTGTACTTCTAGACAACAAAGATGCACTAGATGCATATGCTGTTCACGAAAAACATGTTCCTGTAGTTGAGTTTTTAAAATCTCTTGGAACACAAACAAAAGTTGTAGACTATGAGATGGAACAAAAATGTACTAAAGAGGAGTTTGGTGAGGCTACAATTATCAAAAAAGCAAACCTTTATTTTGATGGGCAAGTTACAAGTAGAACAGTGATTGAAGCAGATGGAAATAAAAAAACTCTTGGTATTATGATGCCTGGAAGCTATACATTTGGAACTGTTGAAGCTGAGCATATGGAGATTTTAGCTGGTGAAGTTGAAGTAACATTCCCAGATGATAGTAATATCGAAGTTGTTAAAGGTGGTGAATACTTTGAAGTACCAGCAAATAGTAGCTTTGATATTAAAGTAAAAGAAGTAACAGATTACTGCTGTACATATTTATCATAATTTGGTGTAAATATTGAAGACTTTTTTACAAATTTGTTTATTCTTTTTTTTACTAACTTCACTTAATGCAAATAGTCAAGTTGGAAAATTTATTCCACCATCAACAAATATTGAAGTTTCTCAACTTCCCGATGAGTTTCAAGAAGAATTTTTTGATGAAGCAGAGGTGCAAACAAATAACTGTACTTCAATAGAAGGATATAACAGATTTGTAACAAAATACAATGATAAGTTCTATATGAATATCATGAAACCAGTTTCAGATAGCTATATAGACTTAACTAGTGAACCATTTAGAGATAGTATAAACAACTTCTTTTACAATTTAGGTTTCCCTATTAGATTTGTAAATAACGTTGCTCAATTACAACTTCTCGATGCTACTGAAGAGTTAGCAGTATTTACGGTAAATACTACTGTTGGTTTATTAGGTTTTTTTCAAGTAGCTCAAAATCAATTTGATTTACAAACACACAATGAAGACTTTGGTCAAACCCTTGGATACTATGGTGCTCCTAGTGGTTGTCATGTCGTACTTCCTTTCTTTGGACCATCAAATGTACGAGACATTATAGGAATAGTTGCAAATGGAAATCTTGATCCAACTATGAATAATAATTTTGCACTACTTGATGATAACTATCAAACAGTAGGGGTAAAGGTATATGAAAAACTAAACAACTCTGAAAAAGCACTTCATGAGTATGAAACACTTAAATCAAATGCTCTTGATCTTTATCCATACTTAAGAGATGCATATGAACAATATAGAGATAAACAGATTAAGGAATAAGCGTGAAATTTTTTATTAAATCATTTTTTGTATTTTCAGTTTTTATTACAACACTAATAGCAAATGAACAGCTTCAAACAAAAACTGAATTAAGTAATACCTTTGATAAAATCCTTCAAATTGTACAAAACAAAGCACTTTCTAAAGATGAAAGAAATACAAAAATTGTATCAACTATTGAGCCTATTTTTGATTTTGAACTAATGGCAAAACTTAGTTTAGGAAGAGCTTGGAAAACATTAACAGCTTCACAACAAAAAGAGTTTATAGAGCTTTATGTACAAAGAATGAAAAAATCTTATTCAGAAAAAGTTGATGGTTATACAAATGAAAAAGTTGAAATTTTAAAAATTTTACAACCAAAACCTACAAGAATGGTAAGCTACACACAAATTATAGGTGGTAAAACTCCTATTAAAATAGAATATAAATATTACAAACCAAAAACTTTACAGCCAAATAAAAAACAATGGCTTATCTATGATGTAGTTATTGAGGGTATTAGTATCCTGAAAACAGATAGAGCTCAATTTTCTGCTATGTTAAAAAGAGACAATATAACAACTCTTATAGAGAAACTAAAAAACTAAATAGCAATTGATGTTAGAAAATATCTACAAGCAATATATACTAAAATTTCCAAAAGTTATTTTATCAGCTCTTGCTATTTTAATTTTAATATTTTCTAACTATGCTACAAAATTAGAGATTGATGCTAGTGCTGAAACACTTCTTCTTGAAGGTGATAAAGACTTAGAACTTACGAGAAAACTAAGCAAACGATACACTGCACCTAATTTTCTTGTAGTAACATTTACTCCAAAAAATGACCTACTTGATCAAAAAACATTAAATACTATTAAACAAATATCGGATGATCTATTAAGACTTGGACATGTTACCTCTATAAATTCTATATTAAATGTGCCACTATTACAATCTCCTGTAAAACCAATTAGTAGTTTACTAGATCATGTTCCTACACTTCAAGATAAAAACATCGATAAAGAGCTTGTAAAAAAAGAGTTTCTAACATCTGTTCTATATTCAAAAAACCTAGTAAGTGAAGACTTTAAAACAACTGCAATTGTAATAAACTTAAAATCTACAAAACTTTATAAACAGCTTTTAGATCCAAGTGAAACAAAGAAACAATATAGAGATCGTATTAGAGAAGAGAATCATCAAAATATTGTAAAAATTAGAGAGATTATTAAAAACTATCAAGATAGTGGGAAACTACACCTTGGTGGTATCAATATGATTGCAGATGATATGGTAGAGTTTGTAAAGCATGATCTTCAAACATTTGGGATTGTTGTATTTTTAATCTTAATTGCTGTTTTATTTATACTCTTTAGGGAGATTAAATGGGTACTTATACCTATTGCTATTTGTACTATATCAGTTGTAATCACTAGTGGTTTTTTAGCTTTATTTAATTGGGAGATAACAGTAGTATCTTCTAATTTTATATCATTACAGCTTATTATGAATATGTCATTGATTATTCACCTTACAGTAAAATATAGGGAATTATTGAGTATTTATCCACAAAAAAGTCAAAAAGAACTTCTACTTCAAACTGTTATCTCTATGTCTAAACCCTCTTTCTTTGTAGTAATTACAACTATTGCAGGTTTTAGTTCACTTGTATTTAGTGGAATACTTCCTATTATCCATTTTGGATGGATGATGAGTCTTGGAATTACAATCTCTTTAATATTAACTTTTATTTTATTTCCAACTGTTTTATCATTACTTGATAAAACAAACAGAACTACTACACTACAAAATGACAAACCATTTACGACAAAAATAGCAACTTTTGTAGATACACATCAAATAAAGATTCTTATTGCTACAACTATTGTTGTTATATTTTCAATTAGTGGTGCTATGAAACTTTTTGTTGAAAATAGTTTTATAGACTATTTCAAAAAAGATACCGAAATATATAAAGGAATGAAAGTATTAGATCAACAACTAGGTGGTACTACTCCACTTGATATTGTCATCACTTTTAAAAAAGACTCAAAAGATATTGTAGTTGAAACTAAACAAGCCATAGAAACTGCCACAGAAGAAGATGAGTTTCTCGATGACTTTAGTAGTGAATTTGAAGAGGAATCTCAAGCACAATATAAAGAACAATATTGGTTTACTCCTGATAAACTAGAAACTATTAAAAAGGTTCATAACTATTTAGATGAACTAAATGAGACGGGAAAAGTCTTATCACTTGACACTGTTTCATCATTAGGAAAAGTTTTAAATGAAAATAAAGAGCTAGATTCTTTAACTTGGGCACTTCTATATAAAGAGCTACCAAACGAATATAAAGATGTACTCATAAATCCATATCTTGATATAGAAAATAATCAAGTAAGATTTAGTACTAGAATCATCGATTCTGATAAAAACTTACGAAGAGATCAATTATTAAAACAAATTGATACAGATCTTCATAATATGTTAAATCCAAAGTTTGAAGAATATCAAATCACAAATCTGCTTGTGATCTATAATAATATGCTTCAATCACTTTTTGATTTTATTTAAAGACCTGAAACTATCACTGATTGCACTTATTGCAAACACAACACCTGTAGGTGTAATCTTTGGTTTTATGGGATGGGCTGCAATACCTTTAGATATGATGACTATCACTATTGCAGCCATTAGTATAGGTATTGCTGTTGATGATACTATACACTATATCCATAGATATAAATTAGAATATAAAAATACAAATAATTATAAACAATCAATGTTTAATACCCATAGAAGTATTGGTACTGCAATGTTCTATACTTCTTTAATAATTATGATTGGGTTTAGTGTATTAGTACTTTCAAGTTTCATACCTACAATATATTTTGGTCTTTTAACACTTTTAGCTATGCTAATGGCGATAGCTGCTGATCTACTTTTACTACCTGTATTACTGATGCTTATTAAGCCTTTTAGTAAGTAATAACATGTTAATCATTTTTTAGGTATTATCTGCTTTAATGAGACAATTTTTTAAACAATATATTCCATATTATAAAAACTATATAAGAAAGTTTATCTATGCATTTATAGGTATTGTACTTGTTGCTGGTGGAACAAGTGGTACAGCATATATTATGAAGCCTTTACTTGATGATATATTTATCAATAAAGATGAACAGATGCTTATGATACTACCAATCTTTGTAATCGTATTATATGCAGCAAAAGGTATAGGAAGATATATCCAAGCATACTATATTTCATATATTGGTCAAGATATTATTCGACAAATAAGAGATAAACTTTTTACACATATTTTACATTTAGACTTAACATTTTTCAATTCAAAGCACGGTGGAGAATTAATAAGTCGTATCACAAACGACATCAATAGAATCCAAGCAGCTGTATCAAATCAAATAGCTTCATTTGCTCAAGAAGTTTTAACTATCATAGCATTAGTATCAATGGTTATTTACCAAAGTGCAGAGCTAGCCTTTTATGGTTTAGTAGTTATGCCACTTGCTGTTTATCCATTAACAGTACTTGCAAGAAAAATGAAACTATTATCATTTAAATCTCAAGAGAAAAACTCTGATATCACTGCACATTTAAGTGAATCATTTAACAATATAGAGATTATTAAAGCATCATCTGCTGTTGATCTTGAAACAAATAGATTTAAAAAACACAATCAAGAGTTCTTTTCTATAAATATCAAAGCAGTTAAAACAAATGAACTAGTATCCCCTATTATGGAGATACTAGGTGCAGTTGCTGTTGCTACAGTTATTATCATTGGTGGTAGATATGTAATAGATGGTTCATTAACTGCTGGTGAGTTTTTCTCATTTTTAACAGCTCTATTTATGTTATATACACCTATCAAAAGACTTTCATCACTTTACAACCAAATGCAAGATGCACTTGCAGCAAACGAGAGAATCAACGAACTATTTGCTCTAAATCCAGATATAGTTTCTGGAAAAGAGACAGTTCAAAGCTCTATTGATAAAATTCAGTTTAAAGATATTGAATTAAAATTTGACGATAAATATGCATTAAAAAAAGTTAATCTTGAAGCAAGTAAAGGTGAAACTATTGCTCTTGTAGGTGATAGTGGTGGTGGAAAAAGTTCACTTATTAACACACTTATTAGGTTCTATGATGCTACAGGTGGTTCAATTGTAATTAACGATACAAATATCAAAGACTTAACACTTCAAAGCTTACGAGATAGTATCTCTATAGTTACTCAAAGAGTATATATCTTTAATGATACTATCGCTTCAAATATAGCCTATGGTCAAGAGTTTGATGAGAAAAAAGTGATAAATGCTTTAAAAAAAGCTCATGCATATGATTTTGTATCAAATCTAGAAGATGGAATATATACAACACTTGATGAATTTGGTACAAACTTAAGTGGTGGTCAAAGACAAAGAATTGCCATAGCAAGAGCACTATATAAAGAACCTCAAATACTTATACTTGATGAAGCTACAAGTGCTTTAGATAATGAGAGTGAATCAATCATCACTCAAGTTTTAGAAGAGGTAAGTCAAGACAAGATTACATTTGTTATTGCACATAGACTAAGTACTATCAAACATGCAAATAAAATTGCTGTATTTAAAGATGGTGAGATCATATGTCAAGATAGTGAAGAGAATCTTATTAAATCTTGTAAAGAGTACCGAAGACTTTATAATCTAGCAAATATCTAAAAGGAATAAAATGTTTAATTACAATACTATTAAAAAAATCATGTTTAATTTTGATCCAGAAACGGCACATACTATTGCAGAGTATGGACTAAAAGCTTTACCATACTGTAAACCAATCAACAACTATATGGTTGAACAAAATTTTGTAAACCACCCAATGTTAAAACAAGATATTTTTGGAGTAACATTTCAAAACCCTATTGGATTAGGTGCTGGTTTTGATAAAAATGCAACAATGGTTGAATCGATGATGGCTCTTGGATTTGGATATACTGAGATAGGTACAATGACTCCAAAACCACAGCCAGGAAATGCAAAACCAAGACTTTTTAGATACCCTGAACATGAGTCAATTCAAAATGCTATGGGATTTAATAACCATGGTGCATATGAAGTGATTAGAAACCTAAGTAAAGTATATCCTTATGTATTGCCAATTGGTGCAAGTATTGGTAAAAATAAAAATACTCCTGAAAATATGGCACTTGATGATTATGAAACACTTGTTCGTGGGTTTAAAGATATTTGTGATTACCTTGTAGTAAATATTTCATCACCAAATACTCCAAATTTAAGAGACCTTCAAAATGAAGAGTTTATCAAATCTATGTTTGGTATGGCAAAATCAATTACAGACAAGACAATCCTACTGAAG
>CBFHVJ010000057.1:0-8682 GCA_965659435.1 uncultured Arcobacteraceae bacterium | reverse complement strand
TTAAAAGATGCATTTTAACTAAACTTAGATAAAATTATTCAAAATTACAAAAGGCTTTATTAATGAAATTGATTGTTTTACTACTTATTGGTGTTGTTTTATTTTTTATAGCAAGGGGCTATAGAACTGAGGATTTTAAAAATATTCAACTAGATGTAAAGCAAAAATTTGATGGTGATATAGAAGATCATGAAGCAGGACTTTTGGTAGCCATGATGGCAAAAGTTGCTAAAGCAGATGGTCAAGTATGTGAACTAGAAGCTGAAGTACTTAAACATACATTTTCAGATATCTCTTCACACTTTGAAAATAGTGAAGAGGTAAGAGAAAAGTTAAAAAGTGTTTATGCAAAAGAGAAAGAGAGTTTTGATAATACTTTAGAGATTACTCAAAAGTATCTAAAGCTTACAAAAAGAGACTATAACAAACGTCTAAAAGTTATGGAATACCTTTTAAACTTAGCATTTATAGATGGTGACTTCTCTCAAACTGAACTTATGATCACTGAAGATATTTCAAATGCTTTAGAGATTAAAAGAGCTGATTTTGAAAATATGGTAAATCAGTTTGAGGTATTCTATAAAAATAGAGCTAATGAAAAGAAGAAAACACTTGATGATGCTTATGAGATACTTGAAGCTTCAAAAGATGAAGAATTTAGTTCAATAAAGAAAAAATATAGAACAATGGTACGAAAATATCATCCAGATATTGTGACTGGTCAAGGTGCAGATCAAAGTACTATTGATAAAGCAAATGAAAAGCTTCAAGAGATCAATGAAGCATATGAGATTATAAAAACTCATTTAGGTAAATAATCATTTGGCAAAATTTGAAAAGTCACATATAGTATGTGAATGTAATCAAGTATCTTTAGGTGAAATCGCTTATTCTATAGAATCTAGAGGAGCAAAAACAATTGAAGATATAAAAGAGTTTACTGATGCTGGTGGTACATGTGGCTGTTGTGTTTCACAAGAGAAAGATGTAAATACTAAAAAGATGCCCTTACATCTAGATAAAATTTTAAATAAACTACATGGTGAAGATGAGTAATGGAAGAACAAAAAATAGATAGAGAAGAACTTATAAAAGAGATACACTCTTTAATGCAAATGGAGATAAACTTAGAAAGTTTTACAGATGATGATCTGATAGCTACAAGAGATGATCTTCTGGCTCAAAAACAAAATATAAGAGAAGATATGAACAAATGGTTTGATGATGAACTATTTGATAAACTCTCATAAATTTAATTATTAGGAATAAATATGCAACCACCTGTAGATGACTCTATGAAATTAATCCAACAACATACAGAAAATAGCGGATCTGATGTATTTGTAATAGGTATGTTATTGGCTATTTTCGCTTTTTTTGTTTATACGGTGATTATCCCAAAGTTCACTAAAAAATAGTGACAAATATACAATCTCCAAAACTTATAGACTATATATATTTAGTACTACTTTCAGCAATTTGGGGGAGTGCTTTTGTTGCTATAGAATACTCTCTAGAAGGTTTTTCACCTTTTGTGATAGGTTTTGGAAGGATACTTCTTTCAGCAATCTTTCTTACAATATTTGTATACATAAATAAACACCATTTTCCACGAGATAAAAAGACATGGATGATGTTGTTTTTAATAGGTGCTACAAACAATGCTATACCATTTTTCTTGATACCTTGGGGACAGCAGTATATTAGTGCTAGTACAGCTTCTGTAATGCTTGCTGTTGGTCCTTTTTTGGCTTTGATATTGGCACACTTTATCACACATGATGAGAGATTTTCAATATATAAACTTATAAGTGTGATATTTGGATTTGTTGGGGTATTTATACTATTTGGTGAAGATTTCTTTAGTGGAAATGAAAATAGTTTTTATGGAAAGATAGCATTGTTTTTTGCTGTATGTGGGTATATAAGTTCAGGATTTCTAATAAGAAAAATATCACACTTACCTACCCTTGTGACATCAAGTGGTATGTTTATCACAGCGTCATTGATGATGGCACCATTTTTATTTATATTACCTTTAAATGGTGCTTCAAATGATATCTTTAGTTTACCATTTTTAGCTATTGTATATCTTGCTATTGTTCCTACAGCATCAGCATCTTTACTTCGTATAAAGCTAGTTCAGAAAGTGGGAGTTCAGTTTATGTCGCAAGTTGCGTACTTGATACCTATATTTGCTATATTCTGGTCATGGTTATTTTTTGATGAGATACCACAACCAGTACTTTTAACAGCATTGAGTTTTATTTTTGTAGGGTTATTTATAAGAAATATTAAAAACTAATAGTTTTTATTGAAGCTTCTCATACTCTGGATGTTTTTCAACATAGTTTACGATATATGAACAAGCAGGCTTCATCTTAAGACCTTTTTTCTCAATATCTGCGAATACATCTTTTACTAATGCTCCAGCGATACCTCTACCACCTAATTCTTTTGGTACATATGTATTTGTAAGGTGTAATACACCATCTTCATTTTTATAAACTAAACGTGCTAGTTGTCCTTCGATGTGATATTCGTATTGAGATTCTGCTTCGTTGTGAATAAGTTCGTAATTGTTTTCCATTGTATTATCCTTTTTATTTTTATTTTATCTTTTTTATTCTCTATTCTCCATAATGTGACCACATTCTGGAAATTCTAATCACTTTATCTGTTTCTCTTACTTCATAAACTAGTCTATGTTGAATATTTATTCTTCTAGAATATGAACCATTTAAGTTACCAACTAGTTTCTCGTAAGGTGGTGGGTTTGTAAATGGATCTTTTTTGATGATTGCAATAAGTTCTTTAGCTTTTTTATCTAAATTAGCACTTGATAATTTTTTGGCATCTTTTAATGCTAATTTACTATAAAGTACTTTATACTCTACCATTCAACATCTTCACTAAATTCCTCATCAGAAGCATTCATTGATTCTTGAATTGAAGGTGCCATATTTGGTATAGAGTTTAAATATAATGTTTCTTCAATTGCGTTCCAATCTTCTTGTGAAAGCATCACAACATTATTTCTTTTTCCAGTAATAAGTACAGGTTCATGAGTTTGTGCTGTTTCATCCATTACATTGTAAATATCTGCTCTAACTTGACTTACTGACATAACTTTTGTCATGGGTTACCTTTTAGTTGATTTTTATATATTGTACTTAATATCGTACGTTATTGTCAAGAAGTAAATAAACTCATATTTATTTTAAAAGTTTATTCAAAAGCTATTTTATACATCTATACCAGCTTTTGTAAATACTTCTTCAAGTGGTACAACTTTTGTTTTACCACTTTTTAAATTATCTATTCTTTTATCTGCTATCATCTCATCTAATGTATCAAAATATGTACCAACCGCTTTTTCAATAATATATGTTCGTGTTCTATCTAATTCTTGTGCATAATTATCTAAATCTGATAACAATGATTCTTCAAGTCTAATATTAATTGCTTTTTTCATGGTGTTTCCTTGTCAAGTGTTTTATTATCTAATTAAAAACATCAGGTATATTTACTACCTTATCATCTTTATTAATCTCTTTTATATACCTCTTATTACTAGAAGAAGGAGAAGATCTTGTATCTTTTCTATAGTTTTTTTCTTTAAATAGCTCTTCATCTCCAAGCTCTAAAAGCTTCTGGATTTCATCTAAGGCATTTAATCCTCTTATCACATCAATAAACTTTTCCAATGTAATTTTTCCATTCATTTCAAACTGCTGGTATCTACGATATGTCATCCCTATGTGTTGAGAAAACTTTTTTTGGTCTCCATAATACTGCATATCTTGTTTTCGTTTTTGTTTTGCACGTCTAGCTAACTCTTTCATTATCTCTTGCGTTGTTGCTAAACTAAAATCTAATTCTTTCATATACTATCTCCTTTAGTGAACATCTCATCGACTGTTTTTGTTTCTTCTAATATTTGATTGGCGAACTTTTCTGGAATACTAAGATTATTACATTCTTCAACTAATTTAGTATTTTTAATGTCTATCATCATTTCAATATTCTCTTTCAAAAATGATTCACTAATATTAAAAGGTTTAAAAGTATCTTTTAGTTGAGTAAATGTAGCTCTATTAAGAGAATAATTGCCCAATAACATTTGATGATATCCATTGCTTGTATATGTTAGATCATATGCTGGAGAAAAAGCCCATTTCCCTTCGCTATTCATTAGGAATGAAAAGTTTTTTGAATGGTCATCTCTATTTCCAAAAATAGCATTAAATAAAATAACCTTTGTCATTTGCTCTTTGTGAGTTTGAGATAAATTTAGTTTTTGAGCAACTCTAAACATATCCATATAGTCATTATATGTTTCTGTAGGATTGTAGTGCATCATACCTGATAAAGAATGCATATGGAACCTTTGATTATCTCGTCTATCAAATCTATATGTAACAAAATGAGAACGACCCTCATATTCCAACAATTCACAAGGGCTCATAGTGATGCCAGATTCTATAGCAAACAAGTGATATAGATACTCCAACTTTGTAGGAATAGAGGCTTCTTTATATTTATCTCCTAACGTTGGATACATTGATATATCTTGGTCATCATATTTAATTATTACAGGATAAAACCCTTCAGGAAAGTCTCCTTGTTTTCTTGTAAGACTTATAGTTTTATCTGTAGGATTAAAACCAACCATTGCTTTTGCTCTAGCTCCACCTCCTGCTGAGTTTGAAACTGCAATAAGTGTCTTTAATGTTGGTTTTGATTTATGATCACTTTCATGCTCTTCATTTAAGAGTTTTTTTGATTGGGTATATAATTGTGATACATTTAATATCTCTTTGTAGTCTTCGGTTTCATATGTAGCTGGATGAAACTCTAAAGCTCCTAAAGTATGATCACCTAAAAATTGTAATCTTTCCATGATGGTAGGTTTTCTTTTGAGATGTTCATATATAAATTTATCCATATAATCCATCCCATAACTACCAGGAAGATGATCGCTAATTAAACCAGGAAGTCTATATTGATATTTAAGGTGAGAAAAATTTTGTACACTTCTGTTTGATATAGGCATTTTAATAGGTGAGAAGTCAAGATTATTTATTTCTGAATATTTAAACTTCATTATCCCCTTATGCTCTATAAGTTGTCCAATATCTTGTCCCCATGCTTTAACACAAATCATTTTATTTTCCTTATAAATATACACTATTTATACGTATTATATCATATATTTTACAAAATATATAATTATTTTGCGTGTTTATATGTAATTATAGAAAATATTATTAATAGATAAGATAACGTCTGAAGTGAGGAATGATGGCGATATTTCGTACTTAATTGTTTGGCTATTCAAATCTATATGTATCCCATTTTGTGATTTTTGTAAATTTGTTTTTTTTGAGTAAATTTTTATCTATACTATACTTTCTTAACACTCTCATTTCTAATCTTAAATATTTTTCATTCTTTGACTTATCAATCATATATTGTAATATCTTATTAATATTCTTTTTTGATTTGTATTTTTTGTTTAAATAAATATCTTCCATAAATAAAACCTTTGAAGCTAAATAGGTTGCAAACTTTTTTATATAAGTTACAAAGCCAATAGGTTTAGCATTTTTATAAACTAATATCCCAAATACAATTGGATTTTTACAAATAAAAGCTTTTTTATAATCTTTCTTTTTTGCAATAAATAAGGATGATTGATTTTCATCAATTGCTAATTGTTTGTTTAATTTATAAAGAATATCTATATTTGAACTATTTACAGTTTTATATTTCATCTTTACTCCTTATTTTTAGGTATAACGCTTGAGGTGAGGAACGATTTGGGTATCACGGCTTAAAGATTCGGTCTTAAAAGTTTCTTAATGCGACACTTCAAAGCTCGGTATTTTTGCAGTGTACACTCGTTTCTCTCTACCGATTGATTAGTGGTCTTTTTTATAAAGCCCAAACTTCCATTGCATTTTTATATAAAAATTCAGCCCTTTCCTCTATTTTATCTTCATTCCAATTGTCATATTGAAGATATTCATTTATTGTTTCAATACCACTTGTAAATTTAATTAATCCACTATGCTTATCTGTTCCATTTTTCTTTTTATTCCAATTAGAATCTCTAATTGAACTGTTTAACGATGATGTAATAATTGCTAAATTTCCTAATGTCAATAGTTTATTATTTCTATTTTGTCTTTCTTCATCTGTAAAAGACCTATCTATATCCCAATGGTTTTCCCATTTTTTAGGCATAATATGTTCTAAGCTATATCTATTTAGTCCTAGAAGACCTGTTGAATGCTTACTTTTATCTTTTATTCTAATTATTGATTCAATTAAATAGATGATACCTCTAGTTTGTTTATTAACTATTTTTGAATTTAAAAATCCTTGCTTCACAACTTCATCAGATGGCATAGAGTTATTTTTATCTGTTTTTTCATTAATTAAATTTTGAAATTTTTCTTTTGAAGTAATTTCGTTAGAAATTAGCTCTTCTGAAAATAAATTACTATAACTTTTATTTGTTGATTTTGAAATCATTCTTCTCATCAAATATGATTCTAAATACATAAAAATATTTTTTTGTTCTTCCTTATTGTCTTTTGTATTATTTAATACATATAATACAAATGGAATAATAACTGTATATTCAAGACCAAATATTAAAGCATTTATTCTTTCTATTCCATATACATCTGTTAATTCAGTATCAACAATATTAAAATTAATATTATCTTTGTAAAGTATTGCATATTCTTTTATTTCTTGAATTAATGATGCTTTATCAACATTGTATATTTTCATAAATTCTTTGTAGCTTTCAAATAAATTACTAAATTTACTTAGTCGTTTTTTATCATCAGTTTTAACATTTATATTTTTATCTTGTAGTTTGATTTGTAAAAATGAATAGAAGAATAAATCTATATTTTCTCTTTTTGTTCTACCAGCAGTTACTTCTCTATCCCAAAATTCTTTAGTTTCATCATCTTTTTCAAAAATTTGTTTCCAATTTGTATCATATGAGTTTAAATCATCTCTACCAAAAAAATGGTTTTTTAATAACTCAGCAGTTGTTAATCTAACTCCTAATGAGTTGATTGTATCAAATATTTGTTGTTCGTCTTCATCTATTCCTAAATCAATACCGACAAACATTACATTTGATAATATTTTTTGAAAATTTAGTTTTTCTACTTTAATATTATTTTTAAAATAAATATATGCTCTGCTTATATTATTTGTTTTATCAATATCTTTTTCTATTTCTAGGTTTAATATTTCATTATAGTTATTAATATCATTATGATTATGCTCTAATGCTATGCTATCATCTATTAATTTGAAAACTCTTTCAAATTTTTTATTCTCATTATTTTTCAAACATAAAGTTTTTAAAAATATACTTAATGTTGTTAATCTTTGTTGTCCATCAATTAATGTTCTTACATCACTTACAGACTTCGTAGTACTTGTCATTTGTTGTTTTAAAATAACTGAACCTAAAAAATAAGGTGTATTTTGTTGTGATATTTCTTCCATATCCTCAAGTAATCTTCCCCATTGTTCATCTT
The DNA here is from genome assembly GCA_965659435.1 of uncultured Arcobacteraceae bacterium. Lineage (GTDB taxonomy): Bacteria > Campylobacterota > Campylobacteria > Campylobacterales > Arcobacteraceae > JADHTT01. The sequence continues at coordinate 1,108 of CBFHVJ010000057.1, read as the reverse complement.
CCCAAACATATGCTCTTTGAAAAAACGGAATTTCTAAAATTCTATTACCATTAAATATATCACTTATTGTTTTTTTACCTGCTTCCAAGTATATCTCCTTATTTTATGTTTGCTTTGACCACTAACGTTTGAGTTGAGAAATAGTTTTGCCCGCAGGGTCAAATATTTCTCTCCAAGGTTTTGTTATACACATCTTTCTTTTTCAATCACAATTATAATAAACTTCCGTCACATCTAGCGTCACAAAAAATATTTCTTTAAAATATTCTATCAAAAAGACATGTCAAAAGGATGACATCAGTACCTTTTAGCCCTAAATAGATATAATATCTTATATGAATTTAGAAGAAAAACTACAACAACTCCCTACTTCTGCTGGGGTTTATCAATACTTTGACAAAGATGGCAAGCTTTTATACATAGGAAAAGCAAAAGTGCTTAAAAACCGTGTGAAAAGCTACTTTAAGTTCACCCCTACTTTAGCACCAGCAGATAAACTTGGACCTCGTATATACAAGATGATTAGTGAAGTTGTTAGTTTAGAGTGGCTAGTAGTTGACAATGAAAACGATGCTTTGATTTTAGAAAACTCTCTTATTAAACAACTCAAACCAAAGTACAATATCTTACTTCGAGATGATAAGACTTATCCATATATTTATGTTGATTTTGCTGAAGATTTTCCAAGACTTGATATCACTAGAAAAGTACTCAAAGGAAAAGGTATCAAATACTTTGGTCCATATAGTAGTGGTGCTAGGGATATGCTTGATAGTATCTATGAGATAGTTCCACTTGTACAGAAAAAATCTTGTATCAAAGAGGGTAAGGCTTGTCTATTTTATCAGATGTATAAGTGCCTTGCTCCATGTGAAGGGAAAGTATCAAAAGAAGAGTACTCAAAGCTAATAGATGAAGCGATAGGATACATTCAAAACAAAACTACCCTACTTTCAAAACTAGAAAGTAAAATGGTAGATTTAAGTACTCAGATGAGATTTGAAGAGGCTATGGTTTTAAGAGATAGAATCAAAACTATTGAAAAGTCACAAGTAAAATCAACACTTGACTTTGCAAAAGATGAAGACTTTGATCTATTTACAGTAAA
>CBFHVJ010000056.1:0-8757 GCA_965659435.1 uncultured Arcobacteraceae bacterium | reverse complement strand
TTCAATAAAAGAGCAAATGAGTTAACAGAAGATGAAGCAGCAGCGATCAGAAATGAAATCCAATCTAACTACACTGTAGAAGGGGATTTAAGAAAGCAAACTGCAATGGATATTAAGTCACTTATGGATTTAGGTTCATATAGAGGTTTAAGACATAGAGCAGGTTTACCTTGTAGAGGGCAAAAGACTAAGACTAATGCCAGAACAAGAAAAGGTAAAAAGAAAACTGTTGGCGCAGCATCATAAGGATAATTGAATATGGCAAAAAGAAAAGTAACTAGAAAAAAAGTAGCTAAAAAGAATATTGCTGACGGTATTGTTCATATCGCTGCAACTTTCAATAACACTATGGTAACAGTAACAGATAATGCTGGTAATGCAATTGCATGGTCAAGTGCTGGTAACCTAGGGTTCAAAGGTAGTAAGAAATCTACTCCGTTTGCTGCAACTGCTGCAGTTGAAGATGCAATGGCTAAAGCTAAAGAGCAAGGTATTAAAAACGTTGGAATTAAAATCCAAGGACCTGGTTCTGGTAGAGATACAGCAGTTAAATCTGTTGGTACAATTGAGGGTATCACTGTTAAATGGTTTAAAGATGTTACACCATTACCGCACAACGGTTGTAGACCTCCTAAAAGAAGAAGAGTGTAAGGAGTAAGCATGGCAAGATATAGAGGACCTGTAGAAAGACTAGAGAGAAGATTAAATGCTGACCTTGGATTAAAAGGTGAGAGAAGATTAAACGGTAAGTCTGCTTTAGAAAAAAGACCATTTGCTCCAGGACAACATGGACAAAGAAGAAGTAAATTATCAGAGTATGGTTTACAGTTACAAGAAAAGCAAAAAGCTAAATTTATGTATGGTGTTTCTGAAAAACAATTCAGAAAATACTTTAAAGAAGCTGCAAGAAGAGAAGGTAATACTGGTGCTAACCTTATTACATTAATCGAAACTAGATTAGACAACGTTGTTTACAGAATGGGATTTGCTTCAACTAGAGCAAGTGCTAGACAATTAACAACTCATGGTTCAATCTTAGTTGATGGTAAAAAAGTAAGTATCCCTTCTTTTATCGTTAAACCTGGACAAAAAGTTGAAGTTAAAGAAAAATTAAAATCAAATGTTCAAGTTGTGAGATCATTAGAATTAACAAACCAAACTGGTCTTGTTGATTGGGTAGATGTAGATGCTGCTAAAGTTTGTGGAGTATTTACAAGAGTTCCAGCAAGAGACGAAGTTACGATTCCTGTTGAAGAAAGACTAATTGTAGAGTTATATTCTAAATAATTGTAGTAATTAAAGAAGGGCAAATATGAGCGAAAATAAATGTGTACCATACTTAGCAGATCAAGTTGAGATTGAAGAGATTGGTGAGAATTTAGCAAGAGTTTGTGCGTATCCATTTGAAAGTGGATATGCTATCACTTTAGCACACCCATTAAGAAGATTACTAATGAGTAGTTCTGTAGGATACGCTCCAATCGCAGTAAAGATTGAAGGTGTTACTCATGAATTTGATTCATTAAGAGGTATGCTTGAAGATGTTGCCTTATTTATTTTAAATCTTAAATCTATCAGATTTAACGTAAAAAGCGATGAAGAGAGAGTTGAAGTTGAATATTCATTTTCTGAAGCTAAAGAGATTACAGGTGCTGATCTTAACAATGATGTTGTTGAGATTGTTAACCCTGAAGCTCCATTAGCTACTATCAGTAATGACTGTAACTTAACTTTCACTGTTATCATTGAAAAAGGTATTAGCTACACTCCAAGTGAAGAAACTAGAGAAGTAGTAGGAAAAGATTTTATCCCTATGGATGCTTTCTTTACACCTGTACAAAAAGTAGTATATGATATTGAAAAGATGTTAGTTGAAGATAATCCTAACTTTGAAAAGATTGTATTTACAATTCAAACAGATGGACAAATTTCACCTGTTGATGCTTTAAAAGAAGCTGTTAATACAATGTATAATCAAATGTCTGTATTCAATAAAGTATTTGATCTTTCTGGTGTAACGTTAGTAGAGCAAAAGGAAGAAGAAACAGTAGATTTAAAAGATTTAATTTTAACAATTGATGAATTAAATTTAAGTGCAAGAAGTTTTAACTCTTTAGATAGAGCAAACATTAAATTCCTAGGTGAATTAGTATTAATGAGTGCTATAGAAGTTGAGAATATTAAAAACTTAGGGAAGAAATCTTTAGAAGAGGTTTCTGAGAAACTTGATTCATTAGGTTTCCCAATTAATGAATCTCTTCCAGAAAATGTGGCTTCAGCATTAAGAAGAAAATTAGAGCAAATTAAAGAATAAGAGGGTTGGTCGTATGAGACATAAGCATGGATATAGAAAGTTAAGTAGAACTTCTTCTCATAGAAAAGCATTACTAAAGAATTTAGCTATCGCTTTAATAGAGAATGAAAAAATTGAGACAACATTACCAAAAGCAAAAGAGCTTAGAAGATATGTTGAAAGATTAGTTACAAAAGCTAGAGTAGATGGGTCTAATACACATAGACAAATTTTCTCTGCTTTACAATGTAAAGAGAGCACTAAAAAGCTTGTAAATGAAGTAGCACCAAAATACGTTGGTAGAGACGGTGGATATACTTCAATTATTAAAACAAGAATTAGAAGAGGTGATGCAACACAAATGGCATTCATCTCATTTGTATAGTATTTAATTCTTACTATCTAAAAGGGCTAGAGAAATCCTCTCTAGCCCTTTTTTATTGCTACTAACAGTAACCATTTAACCATTTTTTAATCATTTTCTAGATAAAATCTACCAAATTATATAGACTCCTGTCGTCAGGGAAATAATCATAAAAGGGTAATAATGGGTTGTAATTTGGACATATTAACTTCATTTAAAGACAACTGTGGGTTTGGACTATTAGCTTCAATTGATAATAAACCTTCACATAAAAACTTAGAGGATGCAGTAACTTCACTATCAAGAATGATGCATAGAGGAGCCGTAGCTGCAGATGGTAAAACTGGTGATGGCTCTGGTCTATTACTTTCTATGCCAAAGTCGTTTTTTCAAAAAGAGCTTTCAAAAAATGGTATTGAGCTTCCTGAAGAATATGCTGTTGCAATGGTCTTTTCAAATAACGAAAGTGATTTTGATGTTATTAATTCTGTATGTAAAAATAACGATCTTAAAGTTATATATACAAGAGTAGTACCTGTAAATACTTCTGCATTAGGTGAACAGGCTTTAGCAGTACTACCAACAATGAAACAAGTTTTTGTTGTACCAAACAGTCCTGTTGCACATGAAAGACTTGATGCTCTTGTATATCTATCAAGAAAAGAGATTGAAGCTAAATTAGCTTCTGATACTACATTCTATATTCCGTCATTCTCTACAAGTGTTATATCTTATAAAGGTCTTGTTATGCCTACGCATATCAAAGAGTTTTATGAAGATTTAGCATCTCCTGACTTTGAGATATCATTTTGTTTATTCCACCAAAGATTCTCTACAAATACTTTACCACAATGGAAACTAGCTCAACCATTTAGAATGATTGCACATAATGGTGAGATTAATTCTGTAACTGCAAATAGATTTAATGTTGCTGCTAAAATGGCTGCAGTTAAATCTGAAGTATTTACTGATGATGAGATGACTAGATTAATCGATGTTATCCAATCTGGAATGAGTGATTCTGCTAGTTTAGATAATTTTATGGAGTTCTTACAAGTAAATGGTGTGGATTTCTTTAAAGCAGCAAGATCTTTAATCCCTGCTCCTTGGCATAGTGATCATGCAATGGATTCAAAATTAAGAGCATTCTATGAATATGCAAGTGCTTGTTTTGAACCGTGGGACGGGCCAGCTGCTGTTAGTATGACAAATGGTAGATTTATCGGATGTGTAATTGATAGAAATGGATTAAGACCATCGAAATATATTAAAACTATAGATAATAGAATCCTTATCTCTTCAGAGTATGGTGTTTTAGAACTACCAGAAGATGAGATTATTGAAAGAGGTAGACTACAATCTGGTGAGATGATTGGTATTGACCTTAAATATGGTAGAGTATTAAAAAACGAAGATATTAATGAACATTTAAAAACTACAAATAACTATGATAAATGGTTATCTGAAAATATGTCTTATCTTCAGGAACATGCTATTACAGCTGAAGTTGAAAAATGTGAATTCTCTCAAACAGAGATGGAAGCTAAGCAAAGATACTTTAACTATACTCAAGAGTTAAACAAACAAGTTATCTTACCTATGTTAAAAGAGGGAAAAGAGACAACTGGTGCAATGGGTGATGATACTCCAATTGCAGCATTTTCTACTGAACAAAGAAATTTTACAGATTTCTTTAAACAAAAATTTGCTCAAGTAACAAATCCACCGATTGATCCAATTAGAGAAAAGACTGTTATGAGTTTAAACACTGGTTTTGGTGAAACAAGAAATGTACTTGCAGATGGTCCAGAACATGGTAAAAGACTTAAAACAGTACTTCCTATTATGTCTGCAGAAAAATTTTCAATTTTACAAGAGTTTGGTGATGAATCGACTACTAAATATGACCCTGCTTATAAAATTGGAAAATATTCAACAACATATACTACAGACTTAAAAGCTTCTTTAGATGCTTTAATTGAAAAAATTATTGTTGATGTTAGAGATAATGGTGTTAGAACAGTACTTTTAGATGATAGAGCCTTAGATGCTGAAAATAAGGCACTGCCAATGTTAATGGTAATTGGTGCAGTTAGTCAAAAACTACTAGATGCTAAATTAAGACATCTTACAAGTATCGTAGCTGTAACTGGTGAAGTATTTGATCCTCATTCTGCAGCTTGTATGTTAGGATATGGTGCGGCAGCAGTTTTCCCATATTTACTTTACTATACAGTAGAACAATTAGCACAAGGTATGGAATTTGAAGAGGATATGGCTCAAAGTCAAAAAAGATTTAGAAGAGCTATGGGTGCTGGTATCTTAAAGATTATGTCAAAGATGGGAATCTCAACATTATCATCATATAGAAACTCTCGTCTTTTTGATGTTATTGGATTAAGCAAAGAGATTGTTGATGATTGTTTTGCTGGAAGTGAATCATTATTAACAGGTTTAAGTTATTCTGATATTGATGAAAGATTAAACTCTAATCACCAAAGAGCATTTACTGATGCATTTGAAGGTAAGGCAAAAGCTTTATATAAAGGTGGATATTACAAGTATAAAAAAGGTGAAGAGTTCCATGATCTTTCTCGTCCTACAATTGCTGCTATTCAAGATGCTGCAACATCAGGTAAGAAAGAAGACTTTGAAAAACTAAAAGAATTAGTTGATGGTAGAGATAAGAAGTTTATTAGAGATTTCTTTGATATTAAAAGTGATAAAGCATCTATTAGTGTTGATGAAGTTGAACCATTATCTGAAATCTTTAAAAGATTCTCAACAGCAGCAATGTCTATGGGATCTATCTCTCAAGAAGCACATGAAACATTAGCAGCAGCAATGAATAAAATTGGTGCAAAATCAAACTCAGGTGAGGGTGGTGAAGCAAAAGAGAGATTAACAAGTGATAGAAACTCTAAGATTAAACAAATTGCTTCAGGTAGATTTGGTGTTACTCCAGAGTATTTACAATCTGCTGAAGAATTACAGATTAAAGTTGCTCAAGGTGCTAAGCCAGGTGAGGGTGGTCAGTTGCCAGGATCAAAAGTATCTCCACTTATTGCGACACTTAGATTTACAAAGCCAGGTGTTACATTAATTTCACCTCCACCACATCATGATATCTATTCTATTGAAGATTTAGCTCAGCTTATTTTTGATCTTAAGCAAGCTAATCCACGAGCAAAAGTTGCAGTTAAACTTGTATCTTCTGCTGGTGTTGGAACAATTGCTTCTGGTGTTGCTAAAGCTTATGCTGATAAGATTATTATCTCTGGTGGTGATGGTGGTACAGGTGCTGCACCTATTGGTTCTATTAGATTTGCAGGTAATCCATGGGAACTTGGACTAATTGAAGCACATAATGCACTAAAAGTTAATAACCTAAGAGGACAAGTTACACTTGAAACTGATGGTGGTTTAAAGACTGGTTTAGATGTAGTTAAAGCTGCAATAATGGGTGCTGAAGAGTTTGCATTTGGTACAGGGGCACTTGTAATTGTTGGATGTATTATGCTGAGAGTTTGTCATATGAATACATGTGCAGTTGGTGTTGCTACACAAGATGAAAAATTAAGAGAAAAATTCAATGGTAATGTTGATAAAGTTGTTAATTACTTTACATTATTAGCTGAAGATGTAAGAGAAATTCTAGCTACGCTTGGATACAAATCATTAGAAGATGTTGTTGGTCAAGATCACCTTCTTCAAGTTATTGATGATGAATTTGCTAAGAAATTTGACTTTGAATCATTACTATACAAAATTGAGGGTGTAAATACTTGTCAAGTTCCATTTAATGAACCATATGATCAAAATGAATTCGAGAAAGAGATTATTGATAAGCTTTTACCAACAATTGAAAATCCAGAAACTCCAATCACATTAGAAAGAGAGATTACAAACTTAAATAGAAGTTTTGCTACAAGAATCTCTGGTGAGATTGCAAAAAGATATGGAAATGATGGACTACCAGATAATACAATCACATTAAATATGAAGGGTGTTGCTGGTCAATCTTTAGGTGCATTTATGTCTAAAGGTATCAATATCAACCTTGATGGTGCTGGTAACGATTATATTGGTAAAGGTATGAATGGTGGTAATATCGTAATTACTGCTAAAAACAGTGGTCAAGATTTCGCATTAGGTGGAAATACTTGTCTGTACGGTGCTACAGGTGGATCTTTATATATCAATGGTCAAGTAGGGGAGCGATTTGCAGTAAGAAACTCAGGTGCTACAACAATTGTTGAAGGTACAGGAGATCATCCATGTGAATATATGACTGGTGGTACAGTTGTTATATTAGGTAAAACTGGTGTTAACTTTGGTGCTGGTATGACTGGTGGTAAAGCATTTGTTTATGATGAAGATAGAACATTCTATGAAAAAATCAATACAGAACTAGTAGAACCAATTAGACTTGACAATGATGAATTTGATTCAGATATGTTTGAATTAAAAGGTCTTTTAAAAGACTATGTAGAAAAAACAGGAAGTCAAAAAGCTCAAGATATTTTACATAGTTTTAGAAGTGAAATTAGAAAAATATGGATGATTATCCCAAGAGGTGCAAGACCATCTTTAGAAGCTAGTAAAAAAGGTGAATAACAACATTTTTTGTAAAGATGTTAAAAAGCTCAGCTAATTTAGCTGGGCTTTTTTTAGTTGATAAACACATAAAGTGTTGATTTGATATAATGAAAAAATTTTAAATATAAGGTATATTAGATGTTTGAAAATAGTATAGCAGCATATGAAGAAGCAAAAAAAGTAATACCAGGTGGTGTTGATTCACCAGTAAGAGCATTTGGTGGAGTAATAGGTACACCTCCATTTATCCAAAAGGGTGAAGGAAGTTATCTTTTTGATATTGATGGAAATAAGTATTTAGATTTCGTTCAAAGTTGGGGCCCATTGATTTTTGGTCATTGTGATAAAGATATTGAAACTGAAGTAATTAATACAGCTAAAAATGGATTGTCTTTTGGTGCTCCAACGCAGCTTGAAACTGAACTGGCTACAGAAATAGTTGATATGTATGATAATATTGATCAAATAAGATTTGTAAGTAGTGGTACAGAAGCTGTAATGTCTGCAATTAGACTTGCAAGAGGTGTAACAAAAAGAGATGATATTGTTAAGTTTGAAGGTTGTTACCATGGACATAGTGATTCATTACTAGTAAGTGCTGGTAGTGGTATGGCTACATTTGGAGCTCCAAGTTCACCAGGTGTTCCAGCAGATCTAATTAATCATACAATTTTAAGTGAATATAACAACATTGAACAACTTGAAAAATGTTTTGAAAGTTCTAGTAATATTGCTTGTATTATTATTGAACCAGTTGCAGGAAATATGGGATTAGTTCCTGCATCTCAAGCTTTTTTAGCAAAATGTAGAGAGCTATGTGACAAATATGGTGCATTATTAATCTTTGATGAAGTTATGTCAGGATTCAGAGCAAGTTTAACAGGTGCTCATGGTATTGTTGATACAAAAGCTGATATTATCACTTTTGGTAAAGTAATTGGTGCAGGTATGCCTGTAGGTGCATTTGCATCAAGAGATGAGATTATGGATCAATTAAGCCCTAATGGAGCTATCTATCAAGCTGGTACATTAAGTGGAAACCCTGTAGCAATGGCAGCTGGTTTAAAAAGTTTACAAAAGCTAAAAGCTGATCAAGATATCTATAATAGATTAAATACTTTAGCAGTAAGATTAACTCAAGGCTTAAAAGATGTTGCTACTAAACATAATATCCCTCTACAAATTGATACTAGAGGAAGTATGTTTGGATTCTTTTTTAATGAAAACGTACCAACAAATATGAAAGAGGTTGGAACTTGTGACTTTGATAGATTTGCAAAATTCCACAATGAGATGTTAAAAAGAGGTTTCTACTTTGCTTGTAGTCAGTATGAAGCAGGATTTATCTGTGCAACTATGACTGAAGAACAAATTGACTCTTGTATTAGTGCAGCTGATGAAGTGATGGGAATCTTATAATGTCACAAGAGAATAAATCACCAAAGTATCAAGGGAAACTTGAAGCACTAGGTAGCTTATCTTTAGGTATCTCTATGGTTGT
>CBFHVJ010000055.1:1839-8824 GCA_965659435.1 uncultured Arcobacteraceae bacterium | reverse complement strand
ATTACTTTTATTAATTACTTTCTTATTTAGTGGATGTATTGTTGGGGATACTGTTGCATTACCATTTAGAGTTACAGGAGCTGTTGTAAATGTAATTGCTCCTGATATAATTGGAGATACTATAACTGATACAGGTGATGTAATTGACGCTACAATCCCTTTTTAGAGTCCAATAATGTCAAGTATTGATCTTATATCTATTACCACTATTGCATTTTTAGGTTCATTTGGACATTGCCTTGGAATGTGTGGTGGAATAGTACTTGCATATTCAAGTACAAAACTTAAAGAGGAATCATCAAAAACTATACAGTCTATTAGTCATCTATTATATTCATTTGGCCGAATTACAACCTATACAACTTTAGGAGCATTATTTGGTTATTTAGGTTCTGTAACAACATTCAATAATACTACAAGTGGAATACTATGGCTAGTAGCTGGTACTATTATGGTATTAACTGGATTATCATTATTAGGAAAACTAAAATTCTTAACAGTAATTGAGCATAGTATATCTTCAACTTCATGGTATCAAACTAGTTTTAAATCCTTAGTAAAATCAAAAAGTCTTGTAAGTTTTTATCTTTTAGGGATGTTAAATGGCTTGCTTCCATGTGGTTTTGTGTATTTTTTTGCAGTAACTGCTGCAAGTACAGCGGATCCATTTTATGGAGCACTTACGATGTTTATTTTTGGAGTTAGTACTATACCTGCACTATTCTCTTTAGGATTTTTTGTGACACTATTTAAGAAAACTGAATTTAGGAATATTATGGTTAAATTAGCGGCAATTGCAGTAATAGGATATGGTGGATATACATTATATAATGGTTATACATACATCACAGATAAAAATAAAACGGTATTAGAATGTCATTAGTATTTAAATCGTTACTAGTAGTCTTAGTAGCCATTAATGTATATGCAATTGATGAACTTTATTTTCTTCCTCAAGATGCAAAAAAAGTTGAAAAAAAGATTGAAAATCTTTTAAAAAATAGTAATAATAGTATTGATATTGCTATGTATAACTTTAAACATAAAAAATTCAGAAAGGCTTTGAAAAAAGCACATAAAAGTGGTGTAGAGATAAGTTTATATTTAGATCAAGAAAAAGCAAAAAAAACTAAACTAAACTTTATAAACTATAAAACATTTGATGAAAAAATGCATATAAAAGCACTAGTAGTTGATAAAAAAACCGTAGTATTTGGAAGTGCAAACTGGAAAAAAGAGTCTTTTGGAAAGACATTAGAGGTGATCTATATCAGTGATGATCCAAAAATAGTAGATCAATTTAATAAGATATTTGTAAAATTATCTAAGTATAATCGATAAATTTTTAAAAAGGTATTTATATGTTAGAGATAGCCGTAATAGGGTATTGTTTATATTTTTTAGTAAATCTATATACTGCATTTATGCAAGTAGGATATGTAAAAGATGCAAAAGTTAAACCAGCAGTAATATTAGAGCAATCAAAGTATTCAGAAGCAGCAAACTATTCAATAGAAACACAAAAAGTTTCAATTGCTAGTACATTCTATGATTTTGTACTGTTCTTTTTTTGGATAGGATTTGGACTACAGTTTTTAGATAGTCTTATTGTAGGATATGATGGATGGTTAAAAGCGGTTATATTTGTCGATAGTTTTATTATAATTAATTGGATCTTAGCTTTGCCTTTTAGTTTATACACTACTTTTAAACTTGATAAAAAATATGGTTTTTCAAATATGACACCATCTTTATATATCAAAGATACTATAAAAACTGGAATCTTATTTTTGATATTTGGTAGTGCAGTAATAGCTGTAATATCACTTATTATTGAGAGTTTTCAATCATGGTGGATATGGGGATTTGTATTTATTTTTGCAGTTATTTTAGTGATAAATATGGTATACCCATTAGTACGTGACAAGATGTTTGATAAGTTTGAAAAGCTTAAAGATGAAGAATTAGAAACAAAAATTGAAGCACTTTTAACTCAAGTAGGATTTAAATCAAGTGGTGTATTTAGTGTAGACGCTTCAAAAAGAGACAATAGATTAAATGCTTACTTTGGTGGCCTTGGAAGTACTAAAAGGGTGGTATTGTTTGATACGCTCATTGAAAAGCTATCACACAATGAATTATTAGCAGTACTAGGGCATGAATTAGGACATTTTAAAAATGGTGATATTTTAAAAAATATTGGAATCATGGGTGTAGTTATGTTTGTATTTTTTGCAATCTTTGGAAATTTACCAGAAGAATTATTTCTACAGTTAGGTTTAGATAATGAACCATATGCAATTATTATTGTATTTATGATGTTTAGTCCTATTTTATCATTTTTCTTAATGCCATTAGTTTCACTGATTAGTAGACATAATGAGTATGCAGCAGATGAATTTGGAAGTGACCTTCAATCAAAAGAGGATCTAGTTAATGCACTTTTAAAGCTAGCAAATGAGAATAAGTCTTTTCCGTTATCTCATCCATTATATATATTCTTTTATTACTCTCATCCATCATTAGTAGAACGATTAAAAGAGTTAGGATACGATATTAAATAAGAATTAACTGTTTTCTAGTATATCAAAGCAATTTGATGTACTAACAGTTTTGTTTTCTAAATCTACATTTTGAACATATTGTTCATTGTATGGGATTAGAAAAGTTTTTGGTAAGTCTTGTTTTGTAAGTTCTTCAGAAGTTGAAATCTCTAGATAGTCTGTTGTTGCATATCTATTGATATCCTTAATTTTTCCTAATACTTTACTATCCTCAATAATAGAACATCCCATAAGATCAAACCAAAAGTATTGATTCTCTTGAAGATTACAATTTTCTCTAGTATTTTCAGTTGTAGTGTATAAGAATTTATTGATAATTTTTTTTACAGTATCACAATTATCAAATCCAACAAATTTAGCAACATTTCTGTTTGAATTGAATTTTTCGATTGTTAGTATATCGTTATTTGGAAGAAGAAATGTAGAGCCTTTTTTAAATTGTTCTGGAAAATCTGTATCTAAATGAAGTTTTACTTCACCATTAAGACCAACAGCTTTACCAATTTTGGCTATATATATTTTATCTGACATAAAGTTTAAACACTTAATACTTGGATTTTGTAAGAGATACCATCTTTTGCTTTACAACCATTGATAACAGTTTTAATAGCATTGATCATATTGCCACCTTTTCCAATAAGTTTTCCAAGGTCATCTTTATGTGCGTAGATTGTTATCTGAGAGAAAGTATCATCAATTGATTCAATCTCTACAGACACATCGTTAGGGTTAGCAACAATTAACTGTGCATATTCCTTAACAAAATTAGTAATCATTTAAGATTATTTTCCAGCGATTTTTTTAACTTTAGCACTCATTTGAGCACCAACGCTTAGCCAGTAGTTTAATCTTTCTTCATCAATTTTAGTTACTTTTGGTTCAACTACTGGATTGTAGTAACCAATTGATTCGATCCAACCTGAATCTCTTCTTTTTCTGCTATCAGTAACTACGATTCTGTAAAATGGCTTCTTTTTTCTTCCCATTCTAGTAAGTCTAATTGTTGTCATATGTCTTTCCTTTTTATATTTGCTTTAACGTTTTATGTTAAGTGGTAAAAACTAATCTTATAGTATTTACCACTTAACACAATGTAATTGTCTTATCGACCAAGTCCTGGAGGCATTCCACCTGGCATACCGCCACCAGCACCACCCATTTGAGATAACATTTGTTGCATCCCTTTACCACCTTTTCCAGATAGTTTTTTTGCCATTTTAGCAGCATTTTTAAATTGTTTTAGGATTTTATTTACTTGTACTTCACTTAATCCCGCACCAGTAGCTAACCTTCTTTTTCTACTTGGATTTAAAATAGATGGATTTTCTCTCTCTTTTGGAGTCATAGATGAGATAAGAGCTTTAATTCTTTTAATCTCTCCAGAACCTTCTAGGTCCATATCTCCTAATTGACTTGCCATTTGACCCATACCTGGAATCATAGAGATGATTGATTTCATACTTCCTAGTTTTTTCATCATATCTAATTGATCTATGAAGTCATTGAAGTTAAATTCACCCTTTTTAATCTTTTTAGAAACAGCTTTAGCTTTTTTCTCATCAATAACAGAAGCTGTTTTTTCAGCAAGACCTTCAATATCTCCAGCACCCATAAGTCTAGATACAATTCTATCTGGGATAAATACTTCAAGATCTGGCATCTTTTCACCAGTACCTACGAATCTTAATGGTACTTCAACTTGACTTGCAATAGATAGAGCAACTCCACCTTTTGTATCACCGTCAAATTTTGTTAAGATAACACCATCAATTCCAATTTTATTTTTGAATGTTGTAGCTGTTTTTGTAGCATCATGTCCAGTTAAAGAATCTGCAACATAAAAGATTTCATCTGGAGTAGTGGCTTTTTTTACATCTTCAAGTTGAGACATAAGCTCATCATCGATAGCTAAACGACCTGCTGTATCTATAAGAAGTACATCATACATCTCATCTTGAGCTTTTTTCTTTGCATTTTGAGCAATTTTTACAGGATTAGTTTCATTTTCTTCAAAATAGATATCTACTTCAATTTGTTCTGCAATTTGTTTTAATTGTTCAACGGCTGCAAGTCTTTGTAAATCAGCAGCTGCAACTAATACTTTTTTCTTTTTTTGTTTTAAATAAAGAGCTAGTTTACCTGTAGTTGTTGTTTTACCACTACCTTGTAATCCTGTCATAAGGATAGTTGTAACTGGAGTAGATGCATAAACAAAACCTTGATTACCAGTAGTTGTTAAAATATCTGTAAGGCTTGATTTTAATGCTTTTAGGAAGTTGTCTTGACCAATACCATTTTGTTTAGTTTCCAGTTCTACAGCTGTCACTAATTGTTTTGTAGTTTTATGGTGTACATCAGACTTAAGTAAAGACTTTCTAAGTTCCGTAGTAGCTTTTTTAAGTGAACTAGCATCATCTTGATGTCTGATTTTATTTACAACACTTTTAAAACTACCTGTTAAAGTTTCAAACACTTTTCTACTCCCAATTAATTTATAAGTTTGGGATTATAATAAAAAGTTACTTGATTTAAACTTAATGTAAGGTTTAAAAAAATAAAAAGCCCATAAAAAGAGGCTTTTATGATTTTATAAACTTAATAATTACTTAAAATATACATATCTGATTCTATTAAAAACCAAATTGTTTAAACCCTTTTGGCTCAGGTGCTTCAAATGTATAGTTGAAGATTTTTGTGATTTTAGAGTGTAATAGTACTCTGTTTGTATGACTTGATGTTTTCCCATATTGTTTATCACCTAAAATAGGTAATTTTAAATGTGCTAAATGAACTCTAATTTGGTGTGTTCTACCATGTTCTATAACAACTTTTATTTTTGATTTATTTCCCTCTATAAACATTGGAAAAACAGTTGTTTTAGCAGGTTTACCATTTACTTGATCAACTTTACTTCTAGCAGTTGCACCCTTATGTGTGATGATTGGTAGATCACAAGTTTCTTCTTCAGCAACTTTACCTTCAACAATTGCAACATATTCTTTATAGACTCTATTATGTTTAAACTCTTTAATAGCTTTATCTCTAAACTCTTCATTTTTAGCAAAAAGCATTACACCACTAGTCTCTTTATCTAGTCTATTTAAAAGTTTTGCCTGAGGAAATAGTTTTGAAACTGACTCCGCTGTTTCAAATGCTGGCTTATCCACAGCAAGAATATCATTATCTTCAAAAATAACTCTTACTTTTTGTGTTTTTTCTACTCTAAAAGAAGTGTCTTCTGATATTTCACCTCTTGCAATAGTCACTTTTCTACCAGCAACACTTACTAAGCCTTTATCTATAAGTTCTTTAGCTTTTGAATTTGAAATGTTTTCTTGAATTGCTAAAAGTTTATATGCTTTATCTTTTCTCATTTGATATACCTTTGTAGTTGTTCTATTATTTTATCTATATCACCAGCTTTAGTGAGAGATGCAGGAGGGATAGTTTTGATATTTTGCATAATATCTAAAATTTCCTCAGTTTTAATAATTTTGTAGTTATTTACGCATTCAAATAGTGCTGTTTGATTAAATATATGTTCTCCACTGATAACACGGCATCCAAAAAAAGCTGGTTCAATTGGATTGTGACCACCAATTTTTTCAAAAGCACCACCAAGAATTACAGCATCACTAATGGCAAATATATTGATAAGCTCACCCATTGTATCCACAAGGACGATATCTGTATTAAACTTATTGTCTTGAGTATATTTTGAATAGGTGATATTTGTATTTTTAATTTTATCTTGAATTAGTGTATCTACTTTTTTAAAACGTTCTGGGTGTCTTGGGACAATGATAAGTTTTCCCATATCTTGCGAATAACTATTTAAAATCAATTCCTCTTCATTTTCATGTGAACTTGCAAGGGTTGTTATAAAAGTATTTAGAGGTTTTGTTAATTCTTTAGTTATTTTAGGTAAGGATGCTAGTTTAATATTACCAATCACTTCAACTTTTATAGCACCTAACTCCTCTAATCTTTGTTTATCAGTATGAGTTTGTGCAAGTACAAGATCTATATTTTTAAAAATTTGTTTATAAAACCATGAGAATTTTTTATATGTTTGGTATGATTTATCACTTATTCTGGCGTTAATTAGAACAGTTGGGGTATTTTTCATTTTAGTTACAAAAAATAGGATATACCAAAGTTCTGCTTCCATAACTACTAAAAGTTTTTGTTTATTTATCCAAAAAGGGAGAATGGTCTCAAATGGTAAATATCGTACATTTTGAGATAATTCTTGTGCTTCTTGATAACCTGTATTTGTAATAGTTGATATATTAATATTATTATTTTTTGATAGATTCTCTATAAGAGGTTTAAGTGCTTTTGTTTCCCCCATTGAACAACTATGAAACCAAATTCCTTTTTTTGTAAATGGTTTATTGTTTTTTGAAAAGAATCTAGCA
>CBFHVJ010000055.1:0-1741 GCA_965659435.1 uncultured Arcobacteraceae bacterium | reverse complement strand
TGTTTCCCCCATTGAACAACTATGAAACCAAATTCCTTTTTTTGTAAATGGTTTATTGTTTTTTGAAAAGAATCTAGCGGGTATTGCCTCTTTATATTTTGTTTGTGTTGATTTATAAAATAGATAAGGAAGTGCAATTATATGAATAGTGATAGCAATTAAATAATAGAAAATACTAAAGATCATGATTTCTCATTTAAAAGTTTTGATGCAAAATCTTGAGCTTCATTTGTAATATTTTCTCCACTAATAATTCGTGCAATTTCATTAATCCTACCACTCTTATCTAACTCTTTTATCTTAGAGGTATTGTCCTCTTTATAGATTAAAAAATGTTGATCAGCAGTTGCACTTAATTGTGGTTGATGAGATATTGCAAATATTTGGTAGTAGTTTGATAACTCTTTTAATAGTTTTGCAATAGCATCACTTTCTTTACCACTTAAGTTTGCATCTATCTCATCAAGAAATAGTATTCCATTATTGTTAATCTCATATTTTGAACGTGCAGTTAAAAGTGCCAGACGAAGTCTATTAAACTCTCCGCTACTTATATCTACTAAAGGAGTATTGTTTAATGTAAATTGAATATTATCAATACCTGTTTTGTCTAATGTTTTATCATCCATTATAATAGTAAGGTTTGATAGGTGAAGGTTTTGTAGATAGTAATTTATAGCATCTTCTAAAACAGGTAAAGCATCATTCCTTTTATTGGAAAGTTGTTTTGCTAATGATTCTATCTCTATTGATAATTTTTTAATATTTTTTTCTAAAATAGCTTTTTCAAATGAGATATTATCGAATTTTTTAAGTTCTTTTTCTTTTTGATTTTTATATTCTATAGCATCTTCTAGCGAGCCATATTTCTTTTCTAGTTTTGAAAGTTGTTCAATTCTTGTAAGTGTTTGTTCAATATCTTCATCATCAATAAATTCAAATGAATCGTTAAAAGTTTCAATATGATTAATCACTTCAGAAATTGTATCATCAAAAAAAGCACTATCTATATCAAGTTGATGAAGCAGGGAACTTACATGATGAGAGTTATCCAAAAGTGGTTGTGCATTTTGAATATATTCATCAATCTTGTCTTTTTTTGATAGTTTAATTTTAAATTCTTTAAGATCCTCTATTTCTCCAATTTTTGGATCGATGCTACTAATTTGTTCTATTTCAAACTTAGTGAATTCTATTAGCTCATCAAGGTTCTTTTCATCTTGATTAATTTTATTTAGGGCTTTTCTTCTCTCTTCTAGCTCTAGATAGACTGTCTGAAAATTTTCTTTTAATTGTTGAAAAGATTTATCATCTATTTCACATAATGTATCTAAAAAAGAGATAATTTTTTCACTTTCAAAATCACTTGTATCCTTAAGGTGTAGGTGTTTTGAGAATGTTTTAGTAAATTGTTGTAGTGCCTTTTTAGAAATTGACTGAGAATTTAAGAAAAATCTTGTTTTTGTTGATGTAGTTTGTTTAATAACAATATCATCATCTTTTTCTATACAAAACTGATCATCATTGATATTAAGATTTTCTAATGTTATTTCACTTAGTTTTGCTTTTGTGTCACCATTTCCAAAAAGTGATTGGATACCATTCATAAAGATAGATTTACCAGCACCACTTGGACCACTAAAGATTATTAGACCATTTTGAAAGCTACAATCTATTTGGGCAAAAGAGAGGTACTCTTTTAAGAAAAATCGACAGATCATTTTTAAGTATTATGTCCCCA
>CBFHVJ010000054.1:337-8865 GCA_965659435.1 uncultured Arcobacteraceae bacterium | reverse complement strand
TCCCTTATATAGTTGATATAGCTAAACTAGCACATAAAAATGGTCTTAAAAATATTATGGTTTCAAATGGATTTGAGACAATAGAAGTATGCCACGAGATGCTAGGATTGATTGATGCTGTGAATATCGATATAAAATCATTTAATGAAAAATATTATAAAAAACATCTTGGTGGAAAGCTATCAAATATTCTAGAAAATTTGAAGTTTTTTGTACAAAATAATATACATGTAGAGATCACTACATTAATTGTCCCTACTCAAAATGATTCTGAAGAGGAGATCACTCAAATTGCTTCATTTATTGCAAATGAACTAGGGGTAAATATCCCATGGCATATTTCAGCCTTTCATCCAGATTATAAAGAATTGGATTTGCCACCAACTTCAATAGAGATACTTAAAAAAGCTAGAGATATTGGTAAAAAATGTGGGCTTGAAAAAGTTTATTTAGGAAATGTAAGGATTGATGATGAATAGAAAGATGGCAGTTAATGGACAATTTTATCCTGATACAAAAGAGGGATTATTAAAATACTTTAGTCATTTCCAAAGTTTAGCAAAGCAACATAATTTTAAATTAACTACACAATTTAAATCTCGTGCACTAATAGTTCCACATGCAGGGTATATCTATAGTGGCTTCAGTGCAGATGTTGCATATGAAACAGTTTCTTTAAATTCAAAATATAAAAGGGTAGTGGTGTTTGGACCCTCTCATAAATTTGGATTTGATGGTGCAAGTGTATCACTATTTGAAAACTATGAAACACCTTTAGGAAATTTGAAAATTGATTTAAATTTTGCAAATGATCTGTATGAAAAATTTGATAGTTTAGATTTTATAGATGAGGTTCATTGTGAACATTCAACTGAAACTCAAATGCCATTTATAAAACACTATTTTCAAGATATAGAGGTTATTGAAATCATCTATGGTAATACATCTTCTAAAGATATAGAAAAATTAATAAAATACACTCTTGAAGATGAAGATAATTTAGTAGTTATTAGTACAGATTTAAGTCATTTTTATACTCTTGAAAAAGCTACTATTTTAGATAGGATTTGTTTAGATGCTATTGCGAATTTAGATACAAAAAAGTTTGATAGTGGATGTGAAGCTTGTGGAATGATTGGTTTAAAAGCATTAGTGGAATATGCTAGTAAAAATAGTTATCAAGTACAGTTTTGTGATTATCGTACGAGTGCTGATATTACAAATGATAAACAAAGTGTAGTTGGTTATACATCATTTGTTTTAGGGATATAGATGGAATTAGGTTTTATATTTAAAAAAATACTTAGTGCTTTACTTATGCCATATACACTTGGTTTAATAGTGTTGTTTGTAGGATTGTTTTTCCTTTTTATTAGTAGTTATAAAAAAGCAAAAATATTTTTAACACTTGGTTTTATTTGGATTGTAATTATCTCTTATGTACCTGTATCAAATTTTCTAATTGCACCACTTGAAAATAGTTATAAAAAGCTTGATTTGAAAACTATATCAAAAGATACGAAGTATATACTTCTTTTAGGTGGAGATAGAGAAAATAGAGGATGGGAAGCTTTAAGAGTTTATAACTATCTTTCAAATGCAAAGATTATTACATCTGGATATGCTGGACGAGGTACAGTTCCAGAAGCAATTAAAACAGCAAAAGTCTTAGAAGAGATAGGAGTTCCTAAAAAAGATATTATTATCCATAGTAAACCAAAAGATACAACAGAGGAAGCTATTAAAATTAAAGAGATTTTAGGATCTCAAAGATTTATACTTGTAACTTCTGCATATCATATGCCAAGAGCCATGGCACTATTTCAAAAAGAGGGATTAGAACCTATACCAGCTCCAACAGATTTTAAGATAACTGATAGGGATAATGACTTAAATAGACAAATAGGTGGAACACCATTAAAAAAGACTCAATATGCATGGCATGAGTATATGGGATACATTTGGGGTAAGTTAAGAGGACAGATTTAGCAAATAGCTAAATAATTTTAGATAGAATAACAAAATGAATTTAAATACAGAGGAAAATATGCTTTTTTTATTTAACAAAGATAGCCATTTTAATATAGCAAATCTAGTAACATTTCTAAATATCACTTGTGGTATTTTGGCAATTTATTTTTTAACACATGATGAGTTTGTAGGAGCAGCACTTTTTGCTTGGTGTGCTGGAGCATTTGATATTATAGATGGGAAGTTAGCACGAAAATATAATCTTTCTACAGAATTTGGTGTACAACTTGATTCTTTTGGAGATTTTTTATCATTTGTAATAGTACCAGTGATGTTTATATTTTTTGGTGTGATTGATGGAAAAGAGATCCACTTTTTAAATACAGCATTTGTTGCATTTGCATTTATCTATTATGTGATTTCAGGTCTTAGAAGACTTATTCAGTTTAATATTGATACAGATGCAGGAAGTGTGAGTAAACACTTTGTAGGTGTACCTACACCACTGGGAGCAATTTTATTATGGCTTGTATGGTTAGGGTTTATTTATGAACTGATCCCTAGTGAAAATGTTGTATTAGGTTTAATGATTTTAATTGGATATCTATTAAACTCAAAAGTTAAAATACCACATCCATAAGCCTATGATAACTGCTATAGATTTAGGCTCTAATTCTTTTAGAGTCTTAAGATACGATTGTAAAGCACATCTTAGTAAAGCTGATTTTGAAACATCAGTAGGGACTGCTGATGGTTTAGAGAAAACAGGTAAAATCTCAAATGAAGCAATTCAAAGAATAGTTGATGCTATTGAATTAAGTATCAAAAAAATTGGATACACTCCACATAAAGCTATAGCTAGAACTACACAAGCTATGAGAAAAGCTTCAAACTCTACTGAGGCCCTTGAGATAATTAAATCAAAAACAGGTGTAGAATTTAAAATTATTGATCCTGAAGAGGAAGCGAGACTTACTTTATTAGCAGTTGTTTATGCCCTCAAACGACATAAATTAAATGATAGACAGTTTATTTTAGTAGATATTGGTGGTGGTTCAACGGAGCTTATTATCAAAGATAACTATAAAATCTATAAACAAAGTTTCCCTCTAGGAATTGTAACTCTTGCTCAAACATCAAATAAATATGAAGTTTTAGATCAGTATAAAAAAGAGATTAAAAATTTTGTAGATGATAAAGAGATTGCATTAGATCAATTTGATTTTATCTCAACTGCTGGAACACCTACAACAGTTGCTGCATTAAAACTTGGTATGAATTATGCAACATATGACAAGCATAAAATCAATGGAACCCAAGTAAATCTTGATGATCTAAATGATTGTTTAGATATTTTTAAAACGCATAATAGTGAGGAACTACAAGAACTTGTAGGTAGTGGTAGAGAGGACTTTATCACTACTGGTATTGAAATATTCAAAACTATTTTTGATATTGTTGAAAAGAAAAGTTCAACTGTTTTTGATGATGGTCTTAGAGAAGGTATATCAATCAATAGTTGTTTTAATAATTAACCATTATTTAAGTTTACTTTAAGTATTATTCCCAAAAATAGAACAATAGGAAAGATGTTATGAAGATGACTGGTTCGCAAATGGTAACAGAGGCCATTGCAAAAGAGAACGTAAAAGTTGTTTATGGTTACCCAGGTGGGGCAATTATGAATGTTTACGATGAGATCTACAAGCAAGATAAATTTCAACATATTTTAACAAAGCATGAACAAGCAGCAATCCATGCTGCAGATGCACATGCAAGAAGTACAGGTGAAGTAGGAGTTGCTATTGTAACTTCAGGACCTGGATTTACAAATGCAGTTACAGGATTAGCAACTGCTTATACTGATTCAGTTCCAATGATTGTAATTAGTGGTCAGGTACCAACTGCAGTTATTGGTACAGATGCATTCCAAGAGATTGATGCTGTTGGTATCTCAAGATCTTGTACAAAGCATAACTTTTTAGTAAAAGATATTAAAGACTTAACAAGAGTTTTAAAGATCGCCTTTTATATTGCAAAGTCAGGAAGACCAGGTCCTGTACATATTGATATCCCAAAAGATATTACAGCTGATATAGCTGATTTTGATTATACTCAAGAGTTTGATCTACCAACTTATAAACCTACTACAAAAGGTAATTTAAGACAAATCAAAAATGCTCTTGATGCAATTAGTAAAGCAAAAAGACCATTACTTTATATTGGTGGTGGTGCTGTTGCTGCAAACTGTTATGAAGATATTAGAGAATTTGCTCACCTTACAAAAATTCCTGTAGTTGAAACACTTATGGCTAGAGGTATTATGAGAAGTGATGATGATCTTCTATTTGGTATGCTTGGTATGCATGGTGAATATGCTGCAAATATGGCGATGAGTAATACTGATATGATTATTGCTCTTGGTTCTAGATTTGATGATAGAGTTACAGGAAGACTTGATGAGTTTGGTAAACATGCAGAAGTTGTACATGTTGATATTGATCCAGCTTCAATTGCTAAAATTGTAAGACCAGACTATCCAATCGTTGGTGATTTAGGTATTGTTATGAAGCAAGTTTTAGAGCAAGTTGGAGCATATGACTTTAATGATTACTCTGAGTGGGTTGCAAAACTTCATGAGTATAGAAAAGAGCATCCTTTATCATATTTAGAAGATTCTGATAGATTAAAACCTCAATGGGTTATTCAAAGAACAGGTGAATTACTTGGAGATGATGCGCTTATATCAACTGATGTTGGTCAACATCAAATGTGGGCAGCACAATTTTATCCATTTAATTATCCAAGACAATGGATGACAAGTGGTGGATTAGGAACTATGGGTGTTGGACTACCATATGCTATGGGTGTAAGTAAAGCAAATCCAGATAAAGTATCTGTAAACTTTACAGGTGATGGATCAATTATGATGAATATCCAAGAGATCATCACATGTACTCAATACAATATGCCACATATTAATATCATTCTAAACAATAATTATCTTGGAATGGTAAGACAATGGCAAACAAGATTCTATGAAGATAGACTTTCAGAAACTGTTTTAGAAACTCAAGCAAATTTTACTATGCTTGCAGAATCTATGGGTGGGATTGGATTTGTAGTTCATACAAAAGAGGAGTTTGATAAAGCTCTAGATGAAGCAGTAAAATCTAAGAAAGTTGCTATGATTGACGTAATTATTGACAGAAGAGAAGAGGTACTTCCAATGGTACCAAATGGTCATGCACTTGATGATATGTTACTACTAGGAGATAAATAATGCAAAAGAAATTAAGAGACTTTTATAGTAATGAAGAGAAAAGAGAAGTATTATCTGTAATAGTAATTAATAAAGAATCAGTATTATCTAGAATTGTAGACCTTTTTTCTGCAAGAGGATACAATATAGATAGTTTAACTGTTGCACCTATCCCTGATAGTGAATACTCTAGAATCACAATTATCACTATTGGTAGTGCTAGAGTTATTGATCAAATTGTTAAGCAGTTAAATAAACTAGTACCTGTTTTAAAAGTAACAGAGCACTATAATGTAATTGAAAAAGATACAGTACTGATCAAGATTCCATTAGATCAAAATCTTAGTGATATAGATGCACTTGCACGAGCTTACCATGGGTCTATTGTAAATGTTACAGAAGATGCTATTGTAGTTTCTGCAACTGATGAGCCTCAAAGAATTCAAAACTTTATCACTGTTATCAAAAAATTCAAACCACTTGAGATTGTAAGAAGTGGTGTTGTAGCAATGGAGAGATAAGTTGAAATTAGTAGATATTGCACAAGAGTTAGGATTAGAAGTTAGTTCAAATATAGAGATAACTTCTATTGATACTTTAAAAGATGCAACATCTACACAACTTTCTTTTTTAGATAATAAAAAATATCTTTCACAATTAAAAGAGACACAAGCAGGAGCTGTACTAGTTCAGCAAGATTTTGTTGTATTTGTTCCTAGTTCTACAGTTGCTTTAGTTTGTGATGAGCCATACTTAAATCTTGCAAAAGCAAGTAAATTATTTGCCCCTAAAGTTGTAGAAACTGATGGAAAAGAGCCAGTTATTGGTGAAGATTGTACTATTATGGATAATGTTCATATTGGTTTTAATAGTGTAATTGGAAAAAACTGTACTTTAATGGCAGGTACATTTATAGGTGATAATGTCTCTTTGGGTGATAACTGTATAATCTATCCAAATGTAACAATCTATAGGGATTGTAAAGTTGGTAGTGATGTAACTATCCATGCAGGGACAGTTATAGGTTCTGATGGATTTGGTTTTGCAACAACAAAAGATGGCAAACATATTAAAATTTATCAAAATGGAAATGTAACTATTGGAGATGATGTAGAGATTGGTGCAAACTGTACGATTGATAGAGCAGCATTTTCAAGTACTGTTATTGAAAATATGGTAAGAATTGATAATCTTGTGCATATTGCACATAACTGTAGAATAGGACATGGATCTATTCTTGTAACTCAAACTGGACTTTCGGGATCAACAATATTAAATGAATATGTTGTTATGGCAGGACAAACAGGAACTACAGGACATCTTGAGATTGCTCCATTTACAACTATATCAGCGCGAGGTGTTGTAAGTAAATCAATTACGGAGCCTAAAAAACAATGGGCAGGATTCCCTCTAGTTGAACATCGAACTTGGATGAAGCTTCAAGGAAAGATCCAAAGACTTCTAAAATCTTAAAAAGGATATTGCATCGTTACTAAAATCTCTTCAATTGTAATTGCATTTTTAATACTATTTTTCACATTTGCTAATATTGTACCAAGTCAAGAGATTGTTGGAACTATAGGAGTTGTATCATCTCAATATATGTTTGAGTATTTTGGGTATGTTGCATATATATTTTTAGCAATACTTTTATATCCATTATATATCTATAACTTCTCTTATATTCAAAACTTTACAGAGAAAGCTATCACTAGTGTATTTACATTTTTTACAGTACTTATTACTCAGTCTTTAATTATAACAGGAACAATGTCTGGAAAAATTGGTGATGTTATCGTAGAGACTCTTTCCCCTTTTATTGGCCTTGCAGGACTTTGGTTATTTGTGACTATTGGTTTAATAGTGTCATTTTTAGTTTTATTTCAAGAATTACAACAAAATCTATTTGATAAAATTGAATTGTTTTTTAAAGAGCTTGTACAAAAAAGTGAAGAACCGATAAAACCTAAAAAGAAAAAAGAGAAAAAAGCAACTGTTAAAAGTGAGCCAAAAGTTACAGTAAAAGATGATGGAGAAGTCGCTGAGATTATTATCCAATCACCACTTATTGAAGCACCTATTGAAGAGATTACAGAAGCTGAAGTGATAGAAAACACTAATGAAGAACATGTAACAATTGTAAATGAATTAGAGGAAAATAAAAAGCTTTTAGATGATATAGAGTTAGGAAAGTGTGAAAACCCTGATAATTTTAAACTTCCAAAAACATCATTTTTCCAAAAAGCACCAAAACAAAGTAAAAAAATAAATGAAGCAGCAATAGATCAAAAAGTTGCTGAATTACTAGAAAAACTTGCACAGTTTAAAATTGATGGTGATGTAGTAAGAACTTACTCTGGACCAATCGTAACCACATTTGAATTTAAACCAGCACCAAATGTAAAAGTATCTAAAATTTTAAATCTTCAAGATGATTTAGCGATGGCTCTAAAAGCTCAAACTATTAGAATTCAAGCTCCAATTCCAGGAAAAGATGTAGTTGGTATAGAAGTTCCAAATGAAGATATTCAAACTATTTATATGAGAGAATTATTAGAGAGTGAATTATTTGGAAATAGTGCTTCATCATTAACTATGATTTTAGGAAAAGATATAGTTGGAAATCCATTTGTAACAGATCTAAAAAAGCTTCCACATCTTTTAATAGCAGGAACTACAGGAAGTGGTAAATCTGTAGGTATTAATGGTATGATACTTTCACTTTTATATAAAAATTCTCCAGATAGTTTAAAGTTTATTATGATCGATCCAAAAATGCTAGAGTTTTCTATGTACAATGATATTCCACATCTTCTAACTCCAGTTATTACAAAACCAACTGCAGCAATTAATGCCTTAGCAAATATGGTTGGTGAGATGGAAAGACGTTATAAGTTAATGGCTGCTACAAAAACAAAGAATATTGAAAACTATAATGAAAAAGCAAAGAAAAACGGTGATGATCCATTTCCTTATATAGTTATTATTATAGATGAGTTGGCAGATCTAATGATGACAAGTGGAAAAGATGTAGAGCTTTCTATTGCTAGGCTTGCACAGATGGCAAGAGCAAGTGGTATTCACTTGATAGTTGCAACACAAAGACCATCAGTTGATGTTGTAACAGGGCTTATTAAAGCAAATTTACCAAGTAGAGTAAGTTATAAAGTTGGTCAGAAAATTGATAGTAAGATTATCTTAGATTCGATGGGAGCTGAGTCTTTACTTGGACGTGGAGATCTATTGTTTACACCTCCAGGAAGTTCAAATCTAGTAAGAATTCATGCCCCATGGT
>CBFHVJ010000054.1:0-327 GCA_965659435.1 uncultured Arcobacteraceae bacterium | reverse complement strand
GAGGTTGTTGAATTCTTAAAGAGTCAGCGATCACCACAGTATGATGAATCGATCCTTCAAGAAAAAAACGGTTCATCTTCAGCATCAATTAGTGGTGGTGAAATTGGTGATTTAGATGAACTTTATGAAGAAGCAAAAGATGTTGTTCTTAGTGATCAAAAGACATCTATTAGTTATTTACAAAGAAAATTAAAAATTGGCTACAATAGAGCAGCAACAATAATAGAACAACTTGAAACAATGGGTGTTTTAAGTGCTCCAAATGCGAAAGGAAATAGAGACATTGTATAACTTTCTTAGTTGTGAGAAGATACAATTTGCTTAGTG
>CBFHVJ010000053.1:0-8866 GCA_965659435.1 uncultured Arcobacteraceae bacterium | reverse complement strand
TTACTTACAACATAAAAAAATATTATTAAAAAAAGATATTTATAAAATATATTACCAACTTGATACTATTAAAAACTCTAAACAACTTATTAAAAACAAAATTAACAATATGCACTTGATAAATAACTATTATACAAATAATACAGTTTCAAAAAGTATGGAAATAATTCTAGAAAACCAAATAGATATTGAAAAACTAAATATACAATTACAAATATTAATTAACAAACAAGATAAACTTCTTGCAAAATTAAGAAAAATAGTAGCAATAAAAATAGAAGAATTAACAAATGATAATATTAATCCAAATTTTTATTTTAAAATACATCCTCTTATTGAAATAGCCAATATAGAGATTCTTATATCGCAATTTAATAGAAAACTAGAAATTAAAAGACAAACTCCAAATTATATAGTTAGTGGAGGATATTTTCAAAGAGATGCTAGAGATGATTATATGAATTTATCTATAAAATTTCCACTGACAATATATGGTAAAGAACAAAATAACATAAAAAAAGCTTATTACCTTGAAACTAATAGTCAAGAAAATAAAATATCACTAATAAATAGTTTAGATGAACAATATATGATTAATAAATCAAATAAAAATGTAGCATTAAAGTCCATAAATTTAATAAGAAAATTATTAAATAAATTAAAAGACAAAATAACTCTTGTAGCTAATAACAATAATATATCAAATACAATAGCAGTGTATAGATTAGAGAATAAACTTATTGACCAAAAAATAAAACTTTTACAGTATCAAGAAGAGTACCAAATATCTAAGCTACAGATATTTTATTTAAGGGGAATAGATGTATAAAATATTATTAATTTTACTTCTACTTTTTACATCATTAAGTGCTTTTAAAATAGAGCAAGAATTTAATATTAAAACAGTAAAAGTTACTTCGAAAACTATTGCTAAATCAAAACAGTTTTATGGAAAAACAAAAGCAGATGAAACTAAAGTTTATGATATAAATTTACGATTTGATGGTTTTATTACAAATCTATTCGCAGATAAAAAACTACAATATATCAATAAAGATGATAAATTATTTTCTATATATTCAAAAGATATCTATAATATATTTGATGAGTTAAAGCTTGCTAAAAGTAGTTCAAAACCTATATACAATGGTATATCAAATAAAATAAAACTCTATAATATTTTACCAGGTGATTATTCTTACCAAAATAATGAAGTTGTGATAAAAAGTAAAGTTAATGGATTTATTACAAAAAAACTTATAAACAATGGATCTTATATAAAAAAAGGACAAAATATTTATGAGATTACAGATTTAAATAAGATATGGGTAATTGCAAAAGTATATCAAAAAGACTTATCATTTATAAAAAAAGGAATGAATGCTCAGATTGCAGTTAGTGGTATAGAAGATAATTTTAATGCAACAGTTGACTATATATATCCTAATATTAATCCAAAGGATCAAACTATAGATGTAAGGCTGATAGTTAATAATCATACATTATCACTATTTCCAAATATGTTTGTAAATATAAAATTATTTGAAAAAAAACAAACTATTCTTACTTTACCTAAAAATACAATAGTAAGACGTGATGGAAAGCAATATGTATTTTTTAAATCAGGAAAATCTTATGAACCAAGTGAAGTTAAAGCTGTAAAAGTAGGTGATTTTTATCATATTATAGAGGGTTTAGAGGAAGGTGACGAAGTTGTAATGAATGCCCTATTTTTACTTGATAGCGACTCTGTTACAAATGGTTTATATAGTGATGATGATTGGTAATAAATTATGGTAAATAGAATAATTGATTTTAGTGTAAAAAATGTTTTTTTACTGCTTGCTATAGTTACAATTGGAATTGGTGCTAGTATTTGGGCTATTAAAAATACATCACTTGATGCCCTACCTGATCTTTCACCTCCTCAAGTTATATTACAAGTAAAATATCCTGGACAATCACCTCAGATAATTGAAGATCAAGTAAGTTATCCACTTATTTCAAATCTTATGAGTTTACCAAATATTGAGACAGTTAGGGCTATGAGTAGCTTTGAAAATGCTCTTATTTATGTGATATTTAAAGAAAATAGTGATCTGTATGATTCAAGAAATAGGATATTAGAGCAGTTGTCACAACTTACTCCTACTTTGCCAAAAGAGGCACAAGTTTCTATTGGACCAGATGCAACAGGAGTAGGATGGGCATTTCAATATGTTTTAAAATCAGATACAAAGTCTCTGGAAGAACTTAGAACATATCAAGATTATTATCTAAAATATGGTTTATTAGGTGTTGATGGGGTTAGTGAAGTAGCAGCTGTTGGTGGATTTATAAAAAACTATGAATTAACTTTAGACCAAACAAAATTAGTGCAATATCAAATATCATTAGATGAAATAAGTAAAGCTTTAAAAAGAAATAACAATGATAGTGGTGGAAGAATAATTTTAGATAATGGCTATGAGAAAATCATTGAATCTAAAGGTTATTTAAAAGATGAAAATGATATTGGTAATATTGTTTTAAAAACAATTAATGGAAACCCTTTAAAACTATCAGATCTAGGTGAAGTAAATATAGTTCCAAGTCCAAGGCGTGGTATGGCTGATTTTAACGGCCAAGGGGAAACAGTTGCAGGTATTGTAGTGGTGCGTTTTGGTGAAAACCCATATGAAGTCATTCAAAATGTAAAAAAGAAAATCCAAACACTCCAAACAAAAGATGTTGAGGTAATCACTGCCTATGATAGAACAAGTTTAATTGATAAAGCGATAGAAACACTACAAACAACTTTGATTGAAGAATCAATAATTGTTATTTTAGTATCAATTTTATTTTTATTTCACATACGAAGTGGATTTATTATTATTGTTGTATTACCTTTAACAGTTGCACTTACTTTTTTACTTATGAAGCTATTTGGTATTAGTTCAAATATTATGAGTTTAGGAGGTATTGCTATTGCTATTGGTGCAATGGTTGATGCAACAATTGTAATGATAGAAAATGCCCATAAACATTTAGCAAAATTAAATAATCCAACAAATCAACAAAGAATTGAGGCAATTATCAATTCCTCAAAACAAGTTGGACCACCAATCTTTTTTGCTTTGCTTTTAATTGTAGTCTCATTTTTACCAATATTCGCTCTTACAGGTCAAGAGGGAAGATTATTTACTCCACTAGCATATACAAAAACATTTGCAATGATAGTTGGTGCAATTTTATCAATCACTATTGTTCCAATACTTATGATATTTTTTATTAAAGGTAAAATTCATGATGAAGACAAAAATCCTGTTAATAAATTTTTCCTATTTTTTTATTCTCCTATTTTAAATATTTCATTAAAACTTAGATACTTTGTTATTGTACTTATTTTCTGTTCACTTTATTTTATATACCCTATATATAAGGCTCAGAAGTGGGAGTTTATGCCTATGATGAATGAACAAACATTTATGTATATGCCTGTTACACCTTATGGTATTGGAATCGATTTAGCTAAAGAGCTTACTCAAAAAACCGATAAGATTATTAAAGAATTTCCAGAAGTTGATACTGTATTTGGAAAAGCTGGTCGAGCTAATACAGCAACAGATCCAGCACCATTAGCTATGCTTGAAACAATTATCCAGTTTAAGCCTGAATCTCAGTGGCGAGAAGGGATGACATATGATAAATTAATGATGCTTATGGATAAAGAACTCCAAATACCAGGACTTATCAATTCTTGGACATATCCAATTCGAGGTAGAATTGATATGCTCTTAACAGGTATTAGAACACCTCTTGGATTAAAACTTTATGGCGATGATAATACAAAGCTTGAAAAGTTAAGTAGCCAAATTGAACAAAAACTAAAAAAGTTGAATGAGTCACTTTCTATTTCTGCAGATAAATCAAATAGTGGATATTATATTAATATAGATATTAACCAAGAATTATTAAGTAGATATGGAGTAAATAAAAACCAAATACTTGATGCAGTTAGTTTAGGTGTAGGTGGAAAGCAAATATCTACAATGGTTCAAAATCTAGAAAGATATCCAATATCATTAAGATTAAAAAATACAAATAGAGACTCTCTTGAGTCAATAGCTAATATACATATTAAAACAAAGTATGGAATGCAACCACTTTCAACATTTGCAACATTTAATTTTAAAGAGGGTGCGAGTGTAATAAAAAGTGAAAAAGGTATGAAGGTCTCTTTTGTTTATATAACACCTAAAAAGAATGTTAGTGCTGATCAGTATCAAAAAATTGCACAAAACATACTTGATGAAATTAGATTACCAGATGGGTATTATTACGAGTGGTCTGGACAAAGTCAATATCTACAGTCTGCAATGGAAAAATTACAATATATTATACCTGCTACAATTGTTATTATTTTTTTATTGATATATATGGCACTAAAAAATATGATAAATACGATAATAGTATTTTCTACATTACCTTTTGCCCTTCTTGGAGGACTTGTATATATAGACTATCTTGGATTTAATCTATCTGTTGCAGTTATTGTAGGGTTTTTAGCATTATTAGGTGTTGCAGCTGAAACAGCAATTGTAATGATAATTTACCTAGAAGAGGCAATCAAAGAAAAGAAAGAACAGATTAAAGGTGCATTGAGTTATATAGATATTCAAACAGCAATTTACGAAGGTGCTGCACTTAGATTAAGACCAAAACTTATGACGGTATTTGCAATTATTGGGGGATTGATTCCAATTATGTATATAGATGGTGTAGGAAGTGAAGTGATGCAAAGAATTGCCGCACCTATGATTGGTGGAGTTGTAAGTTCTGCAATTTTAACACTGATTATTATTCCTATATTATATTTAACTATTTTGAATTTAAAAAAGGAGAATAGATGATAAAAAAAGTATTATTATCATTATTATTTTGCAGTAATTTTTTAATCGCTGATTATGAAAATGGAAGCTATGATAAAGGTTTAACCTATTATAAGTACCTTTTTAAAAATGAATTAAAATACAACGGTTCAGTTTTTACTGCAAAATATAGTGAAAAAGAGTGGAACTCACTTTTTGAAAATAAAGCAGAAGGATTTAAAAAGGTTTTCAAAGGAAAGAGTGAAAAACTGGATAGATTGATCGAAAGTGATAAGTTTGAGAAAATAGCTCCTCATTTAAAAGCATTTGCAATACATTATGCAAAAGATAGTGGATATTCACCACATTGTGGTAATGATGAAATTGACTAAAGGTATCAAATGAAAAGAAGAAAGATATTAAAAAGTATATTTATTGGAACTACTATTTTATCTACTTTACCTTTGTTTGGTAATAAGAAAAAAGTTAGAAATATTCGTATAGTTGTTTGTGGTGGTGGATTTGGAGGTTTAACAGTAGCAAAGTATTTGAAGATTTTTAATCCAGATTTGGAAGTTATCCTTATTGAGCAAAATAGTCAATTTATTTCATGCCCATATAGTAATGTATGGTTAGGTGAAGCTGATAATATCACACTTAAAGACTTAACATTTGATTATCAAGAAGCTGCTAATAAGTTTAAATATGATTTTATCAATGAAACTATTGTAGGTATTGATAGGGATAAACAATTAGTTCAAACCAATATAAATCAATACAATTATGATTATTTAGTATTAAGTCCTGGAGTTGATTATGACTATACAAGTATATTTAAAAATACAAAAATAGCAAAACAGGTTTATAATTTATATCCTCCCGCAATGAAACCAGGCAAAGAGCATATTATTTTAAAAGAAAAACTTGAGAACTTTCAAGGGGGTACATTTATATTGAATGTACCAAGTGGAACTTATCGTTGTCCTCCAGCTCCATATGAAAGGGCTTGTATGATAGCTTATTATCTTAAACAAAATAATATTGATGGAAAAGTTATATTACTTGATCCAAGGGAAAAGCCTGGGGCAAAACCAAAAGGTTTTTTAGATACTTTTAAAACACTATATAAAGACTATATAGTTTATATGCCACAAAGTGAAATAAAAGATATTAATTTGGATGCTAAATATTTAATAGTTGATAAGTTTGATATTTCAACTGTTGACTATATTGAAACAAAGGTATATTTTGATGATGCAAATATTATTCCAAATATGAAACCTGCTCAGTTAATATTCAAGGCAAATATTCAATTGACAAAAAAAGGATGGGCAGCCTTAAAATCTCCAACATTTGAATCTATAAGTGATAATAGAGTTATAGTTATTGGTGACAGTGGTGGGCATCCCTATCCTAAAAGTGGGCATATGGCAAATTCATCTGGTTATGTAGCTGCAAAACATTTAGCATATAAGACATTAAATAAAAAATTTGATATCTCTAAAGAATTACCCTCAAATGTATGCTATTCTCTTGTAAATGGTAATCCAAAAGAAGGTATATCTGTACACCATACAGTATCTTATAGCACTAAAAAAGGCTTAAAAGTTAAGGCAAAATCAACGCTTAAAAGGGATATAGATACAGGAAATATAATTAAGGAGTGGTATAAGGCTATCACTACAGATCTTTTTGGATAACTAAAAGGTTAATGTTAGTTTTGTCCACTGGGAGAATTGGGATTCGATTTCTAAAGTGATATTGTTACTTTTACAAATACCATTAACTATATCTAGTCCAATACCAAATCCTCCTTCACTTTGATTTGATGATCTATAGTATCTATTTGTAATATTTTGTATCTCATTAGTTTTTATTCCAATACCATAATCTTTAATTGTTAGAATATTATTATTTAATTGTATATCTATTTTATTATTTGGTTTAGAATACTTTAAAGCATTTGAGATAATATTTGAGACAACTCGTTTTATAGATTCTCTATCAATATAATAGTCAAAATTATTGATGTTCGTATTAAAGTCTATTTGTTTACTTTTAGCATATCCATCAAATAAGAGTATTTGCTCATTAATTATATCTTTTAAGTTTATATTTTCTTTTGGCTGTTGCTCATTTATATCTTTTTTCATAAGATAACAAAGATCAGAGTATATATGTGATATTCGATTAGCACTTATTTTAACTCTTTTAATAGCTTTTATATTACTACTATCTTTTATACTACTTATAGACATCAATAATGCAGTAATAGGAGTATTAAGTTCATGAGTAGTATTTTTTATAAAATTATCTAGCTTTTCCCTTTCATTTGCAATGGGTTTTAAAAATAGTTTACTCAAGAAATATCCAATGATAGCAATAATTAAAATAATTAGTAGGGCATACATGATCACATTTTGTTTAAGTGTTTTTATTTCCTGATAAACTTTATGGTCTTTTATAACAATATATTTTACACCAAGATGCATTTGTGTAGATTGATCTGTAATATAAAGGCTTTTATTATGCTCATAATAAGTTTTATCAAAATCTAAATGGCTAAATTTATTACCATAGAGTAGATTATGTTTATTACTATATAAGCCTACTTGATATTCTAAATCACTAGAAAGTGAATAGTGACCACCATGCATATGTACTTGTATTACATCTGCAGCGATTGAAGATGCAAAACTTCTCATTTTGTCTTTTTTAGACTCAAATATGGTTTGTGATATAGAGTTAAAATATAAAATAGCAATTATACTAATCATTAATATAGATGAGCCAATATAGAGAGCTAAAAAACTAAAAAAAGACTTTTTTTCAAGATTCGATAAAACGATAACCAACCCCTTTAACTGTTTCTATTTTTTCTTTACCAATAATAGTTCGTAAATTTTTAATATATGTACGTATAGTTGCATCACTAGGTAACTCATCATAGTCCCAAATATTTGTAGATAATTCATCATTGGAAACAGTTCTATTTTTATTATTTGCTAAATATACTAAAATATGAAATTCTTTTTCCCTTATGTGTTGTTGATGGTTATCAATTTTGATGGTTAAGTTTTGTTTGTCTAAAAAAGTTGAACTATCAATTTTTATTGTAGTGCTAATATGATATAAGCGTTTTATATTTTCTATTCTTAGCTCTAATTCTTCAAGTTCAAAAGGTTTTTTAATGTAATCATCACATCCACTTTTAAAGGCATTTTTAACATCTTCAATACCATTTAGTGCTGTAATAAAAATTGTAGGTGTTTTATCACCATTTATTCTAAGATGTTCTAAAAAATCAAATCCATTACCATTTGGTATGTTAACATCAAATAGATATATGTCATAGGCAAACTCTTGAATAAGCTTTTGTGCTTCTACTATATCAAATGCATAGTCAACAAAATACTCATTAATTTTAAGTCTTTCAATTATAATTTCAGAAATAAGAGGGTCATCTTCAAGTAAAAGTATTTTCATAATATTCATTCTAACAAAAAGATATTAATATGACTTAATAATACTTTTGTGAGTATTGTATGTTCCTAGTCTGTTACTAACATACTATTAATTTTAAAAGCCCTTTAAATAGGGCAGTTGTGAACTATACTTTATTATTCGAATCTATCCATGTCCGCCACTTTAAAATCCAAACTTATTAATTCATTTCAATTTTATATCATCTTTTTACATATCTATATTTTTTTATTAAGTCATTGTGATATGATTAAAACTTATTATCGTATCATATATGAGATGATAATATTGACTATTAGTAGTAAAAAGAAATATGTCAAAATAGCAGATTTATTAGAAAAAAACTGTATTGAACAAATAGAAGGCACTAAAGGTAGAAATATTAGATATATTATCAATATAAACTTTTAATTAAACAATAGGAATACATATGCAAAATATAGGTCAAGTGATATATTTATTTCGTTATCCAATAAAATCTATGGGTGGTGAAAAACTAGAATCATCAATCATTACTAAAAAAGGCTTTTTAG
>CBFHVJ010000052.1:0-8973 GCA_965659435.1 uncultured Arcobacteraceae bacterium | reverse complement strand
GGGATGTATTAGATGGGTATGTTATTCCTTTGCTTGCATCAAAAGATAAAAATACACTATTTGCTAAAACAAGTGCTGCTACACTAAATGGGTATGCTCAAATAGCAGATTTATTAGCTGAAAGTAAAAATATTGAGTTGGTATCAAGTATCGGTAGTGAGGGAAAAACAGCAAGTAGTATTTGGAGAGTATTTATGTATTCAGTTGTACTATTTGGAATTGTAGCTTATGCAATTATTATAATGAGACAAAGAAGAGGATAGTATGGCAGAAAAAAAACCAATGAATAAATGGCTTCTATATAGTATTTTTACATTAAAATTTTTACTTGGATTAGGATTTATTATCTGGACAGTTTATATGACATTACAATCAACTGTAGGTGAAGATGATGATAATGCTTTCTTAAGTACTTATCATAATGTAGATGATAATTATAATGATATTGTAAATGCTAATGATAGTTTAAATAGTAAATATGACATAGAGTTTATATTCAATGATACAATCATTAACGGTATTAGCCATAAAGATGTATTTTTAGCTCAAAGAGCTATTTCACAAAGAAAAACTAGAAAAGATATATTAAAAATTGGAACTAATAGCTTTACAGTTAATGTAAAAGATAAAACAACTGGTAAAAAAGTTGATGCAAATATTGAGATGTTAGTAACTATGGCTACAAATCATGATTATGATAAATCGTTAAAGTTTAAAAATGGTTCTAAGGCTGAATTTGAATTGAATAAAATTGGTTTTTGGAATATTACAGGGTCTATTAATATAGATGAAGAGAAAGGTTCTTTCTTTATTAAAACAAATGCTAAATAAAGAGGGGAACCTCTTTATTTATTAAATACTCTTTTGTAGATAGCATCCACATTTTTTGTATAGTAATCGTAGTTAAAACACTCTCTAATTTGCTCTTCAGATAATTTAGTTCTTAATTCATCATCTGCTAATAAGTGACCAAGGTATAATGATTCACCTTTATCATCTACAGTTGGTTTTCCTTCTTTAATTTCATCCCAAACTTTCATAGCATTTCTTTGAACAATTTTATATGCATCTTCTCTACTTACACCTTGAAGAGGTAATTCAAGTAATACTCTTTGAGAGAATACTAATCCACCCGTTTGGTTTAAGTTTTTCATCATATTTTCAGGCATTACTGTTAAGTTTGCAATTACGTTGTTCATTCTATGCATCATGAAGTTAGTTGTTATAAATGCATCTGGTAACCAGAATCTTTCAGTTGAAGAGTGTGAGATATCTCTTTCATGCCATAATGCAACATTTTCCATAGCTGGAGTTGCATATGCTCTAATCATTCTTGCAAGACCTGTAATATTTTCAGTTAAAATAGGATTTCTTTTATGTGGCATAGCTGAACTTCCTTTTTGACCTTTTGCAAAGAATTCTTCAGCTTCATAAACTTCTGTTCTTTGTAGGTGTCTAACTTGTACTGCAAACTTTTCAATAGAAGAAGCCATTGAAGCTAATGCAGTTGCTAATCTTGCGTATCTATCTCTATGAACTACTTGATTTGAACAAGGCTCAGGCTTTAAACCTAATTCAGCCATTGCTAATTCTTCAAGCTCGAGTGGAGCATGAGCAAAGTTACCCATAGCACCAGAGATTTGACCTACAGCAATAACATCCATTGTTTGCTCTAGGTTTAATAAGTGTCTTGCCATCTCATCGTACCAAACTGCAAGAGTTAATCCAAATGTAATAGGCTCACCATGAATACCATGAGATCTTCCTACCATAAGTGTCATTTTATGTTCTTCAGCTCTTTTTTTAATAGATTCCATTAACATCTTTACATCAGCAATGATTATTTTAAGAGAATCTCTCATTTGTAAAGCAACACCAGTATCAACTGCATCAGATGAAGTCATACCATAGTGGAACCATCTTGATTCTTCACCAAGAGATTCTGAAACACTTGTATTAAAGGCAATTAAATCATGCTTTGTAATAGCCTCAATCTCTTCAATTCTTTCAACTGAAAAAGTAGCATTTTTAACAATTTTATCTGCATCTTCTTGAGGAATCTTTCCAAGTTTAGCCCAAGCTTTTACTGCTGCTTTTTCAACTTCTAACCATGCTGCATACCTTGCATGTTGTGTCCAATTTTTTGTCATCTCTTCACGAGCATATCTTTCTACCATACGTAAATCCTCTATTAATTATTGATTGTTTTTGAATGTGCTATACTATCGAAAATCTGCAAAATAGAAGGTTAAATATTTAGATGCCATTTGTATTAAAAAAGTATCAATCAGTAAAAGGGAAAAAGATTCAACTCTTTTTATTAAATGAGGTGGGATTAACTTTATCTGTATCACAAAAACTTCTAGCAAAGAAAAGAGTTTTTGATGACCAAGGAAATATTTTACAAAATGGTCAAACTTTAAAATGTGAATATGTTCAAGTAGCTTTATTTGAAGGACATACAAGAGGACTGAAACCAATCTTTGATATGGATGATTTTGCAGTATTTGACAAACCATCAGGTGTAATGGTTCACCCTACTAGTAGAACTACAGAATATACTCTTCTTGATGAGATACGATATCATTTTGGAGATAATGCAAATCTAGCACATAGAATCGATGCAGAAACCTCAGGATTAGTACTTGTAACAAAAAATAAGTATTCAGATATGATTTTAAAAGAGATGTTTGAATCCAAACAATATGAAAAAGAATATCTTGCAGTTGTTAGAGGAGAAATTAAAGAGAAATTAACAATTGATAAACCAATTAGTAAAGAGGGTGGTTTGATTGGTGTGAAGATGACTACAGCTAATTCTGATGGAAAAGAATCAATTACACACATTGAACCTATAAGATATGATGAACTAACAAATACCACTTTAGTAAAAGCTATTCCTGTGACAGGAAGACAACACCAAATTAGGCTTCATTTAGATGCTATTGGACATACAATATTAGGTGATCCAATATATGGTGTTGATGAAAAGATAGCTGATGATTATCTTTTAAAGAAATTATTACCTGAAGATAGATTGGAATATACAGGAGCTACTAGACTTATGTTACATGCAAATAGCCTCTCATTTCACTATAATAATCGAGAATATCTTATAAAATCAAAAAATAAATTATAATAATTTTAAGAATAGTTGGATATAATTCCAAAATTATAAAGAAGGGCAATAGTTCAACTTGACCTTTCGTAGAAAACTATAAAGGAATTAGTATGAAAAAAGATATTCATCCAGATTATAAAGCATGTGCAGTAACTTGTGCTTGTGGAAACAGCTTTGAAACAA
Organism: uncultured Arcobacteraceae bacterium; assembly: GCA_965659435.1. Taxonomy (GTDB): domain Bacteria; phylum Campylobacterota; class Campylobacteria; order Campylobacterales; family Arcobacteraceae; genus JADHTT01. The sequence goes on along the minus strand of CBFHVJ010000052.1, from coordinate 5,669 downwards.
GATCAAATGTTGAATCTATGAAAATTGATATTTGTGCAGCTTGTCACCCATTCTTCACAGGTGAGCAAAGAATTGTAGATGCTGCAGGTAGAATCGATAAATTCAACGCAAAATACAACATGAAAAAGTAAGCATTTGCTTACTTTTATCCCCACTCCAATTGGAAACCTAGAGGATATTTCTTACAGATCCCTCAAAACCCTAGAAAATGCAAAAACTTATCTTTGCGAAGATACACGAGTAACTAAAAAACTTCTTACACTTTTAGCTGAAAAACATAATATAGATTTTCAAACTGATCAAAAACAATTTATACCATTACATTCACATAATGAAGAAAGATTTGTACAATCTTTAACACCACATTATTTTGAAGAAAATATAGTATATGTTAGTGATGCTGGTATGCCTTGTATTAGTGATCCTGGAGCACTTTTAGTACAGTATTGTTTAGACAATGATATTGAATTTGATATGCTACCTGGGGCAAATGCACTTCTTACAGCATATGCAATGTCTGGATTTAATAAAACAGAATTTACATTTTGGGGATTTCTTCCACATAAAGGGAAAGATAGAGAATCTAAACTTAATAAAGTTCTTTCAAATGAAAATATATCAATTCTATATGAGTCACCACATAGACTTTTAAAACTTTTAGAAGAGCTAAATCGACAAGTTCCAACTAGAGAGATATTTCTAGTAAAGGAATTAACAAAAGTATATCAAAGCTATTTTAAAGGGCTTTCTAGTGATATTTTTGAAAAGCTATCACAAGAAAATATAAGAGGTGAATGGGTAGTGATTATTGATTCTATTGAATCTCAAGGTGGTGAATCTATCACAAAAGAGGATATTTTATCATTAGATTTACCTCCAAAACAAAAAGCAAAAATCTTATCAAAACTTACAGGTCAAAAGACAAAAGATATCTACAATAACTTACTTCAGCCAAATAACTAAAAATATTCGATAGAATCGCGGTATGATAGTATACGGTAAACAAATAGTATTTTATATTTTAGACAAACACCCCTCTTTAATTGAAGAGGTTTACTTAGTAAAAGAAGTTGAACCAAAACTTTTTAAAAAGTTTATAAGTGTTGGTGTAAAGATTATAAAACCAGATAATAAAAAAGCGCAGTCTATGGCTAAAGGTGGAAACCATCAAGGGTTTTTATTAAAGATAAAACCTTTTGAGTTTACACCTATTGAGGATATAAAAACTAAACAGTTTATTGTAGTACTTGATGGTTTAAATGATGTTGGAAATATTGGAGCAATTGTACGAACAGCATATGCACTAGGGGCAGATGCATTGGTAATTAGTGGTATTAAAAACCTTAATGTTGCACCAATTATACGTACAAGTAGTGGAGCAATGCTTGATATGCCTGTTGCTATATTAGCTAATTGTAATGATATTATGAATGAGTTAAAGCAAAAAGAGTTTTCACTTATTGGTGCTGATATGAATGGTATCGAGGTATCTGAATTTAAAAGAGAACAAAACCAGAAAATTGCACTATTTTTAGGTAATGAAGGTGATGGTCTTTCAGGAAAAGTTAGAAAAAAGCTTGATACGAAAGTATCAATTGATATGAGTAATAACTTTGATAGCTTGAATGTTTCAGTTGCTGCAGGTATTTTAATACACTCATTAATAAGAAGTTAATAATGTTGAAAAAGCTAATTATCTCTTTATTGTTTTTAACAATTTTTGTTAAAGCTGATATTTTAGATGAGAAGCTTGAAAATATTTTAGGTGATAGTGAATATAAGAAACATACGAAATTATTGAATCTTTTATTTGAAAAAAAAGAAGATTTTTATATTGGTAGTGATCTTAGAATTATAAAATTACTTGAGACTTTAAAAGAAAATGGTTTATTAAATTTAAAATATAAAAAACCAGAAAACTTAGAGATTGAATTTTTTATATCAGACAATTCGCTTAAGTCGTTAAAGATTTTAAATGATACATTAAAATCACTAGGGTATTATTACTACTTTACAAAAAGAGCTCTTAGTACTCAAGATAAAGAGTTTTTATGGGTGATAACGCTAAAAGCTGAAGCAGCTATTGATCCAGTAATTTTTCTTAAGGAATTAAGAAAAAGTGAGATACTGATTAAAGATTTAACTCTAGTTAGTCCAAATCATTGGAAATATAAGTTTGATACAAAAAATGGTAAAATTTCCAATGCAACAACTATTGAACCAGATGAAAAGATAGTATTTGATAAGCCATTAGATAGCTATCTTGTAAAAGTAAAAGATGTTAATAGTTTAAAAGTTATTAGTAGAAAGCTTAATAGATGGTATCCATATATAGTTTTTTATGATAATAGACTAGAAGTATTAAAAACAATTGAAAAACAACGTATCTACAAGGGTATTAAAACATCTATACCTAAAGGTACAACATACATCAAAATTGGTGATATGTATAACTTAATAAATATAAAAAGGGGTCTGAGCGTAATAGTTCAGAACACAAATTAGAGGAGTAACTGTATGTTTGATGAGATAGAATTTGATAGAATAAAAAGATTACCTAAGTATGTATTTGCAGAAGTAAATGATATTAAAATGGCCGAAAGACGAGCCGGAAAAGATGTAATTGATTTCTCAATGGGAAATCCTGATGGAGACACTCCAGAGCATATTAGATCGAAATTAGTTGAATCTGCAGAAAAAACAAAAACACATGGGTACTCGTTATCTAAGGGTATTCCAAAACTTCTTTTAGCAATTTCTGATTGGTATAAAAGAAGATATGATGTTGAATTAGATCCACAAACAGAGTGTGTTGCAACAATGGGAAGTAAAGAAGGGTATGCACATCTTGCATATGCTATTACAAATCCTGGAGATGTAGCAGTTGTACCTGATCCAACATATCCTATTCACTCATATGCATTTATCCTTGCGGGTGGAAATGTTCATAAATTTGGATTAACATTTGATGAAGATTATAATGTAGATGAAGATCAATTCTTTAAAGATTTAGAGAGAGTATTCCATGAGTCATCTCCTAAACCAAAATATGTGGTAGTAAACTTCCCTCATAATCCAAGTACAGCAACAGTTACTCCTGAGTTTTATGAAAGATTAGTTGCTATGGCTAAAAAAGAGAGATTTTATATTATCTCTGATATTGCATACGGTGATATCACATTTGATGGTTATAAAACACCATCAATTATGTCTGTTCCTGGTGCAAAAGATGTAGCTGTTGAATCATTTACTTTAAGTAAATCGTACAATATGGCAGGTTGGAGAGTTGGATTCTTTGTAGGAAATCAAAAGCTAATTGGAGCACTTCAAAAGATTAAGTCATGGCTTGATTATGGTATGTTCACACCTATTCAAGTTGCAGCTACTGTTGCACTAAATGGTGACCAACAATGTGTACAAGATATTACAGATAAATATGACCATAGACAAAATGTATTAATTGATGCATTTGAAAATGCTGGTTGGTCAATTAGAAGAAATAAAGCAAGTATGTTTGTATGGGCAAAAATTCCAGAATGTGTAGAGCATTTAGGTTCTTTAGAGTTCTCAAAAAGATTACTTTTAGAAGCTGGAGTAGCAGTAGCTCCTGGTATTGGATTTGGTGATTATGGTGAAAACTATGTAAGAATCGCTTTAATTGAAAATGATAAAAGAATCAGACAAGCAGCAAGAAATATCAAAAAGTTCTTACAACAATTTGATGAAAATATAGGGGAAAAGTAGATGTTAAAAATCGGTATAGTTGGTGTAGGAACTGTTGGACAAAGTGTATGCCAAATATTAGAAGATAACAAAGATATAATCACTGCTCGTGCTGGAAAAGAATTAGTTCCAGTTAAAGGTGTAGTAAATAATCTAAATAAAAAAAGAGATGTATCTATTGCATTAACAGATAATGTTGATGAGATCTTAAATGATGATTCAATTGATATTGTTGTTGAACTTATGGGTGGAGTTGAGCAACCATATGATGTTGTAAAAAAAGCCTTAGAAAAAGGGAAAGCAGTTGTTACAGCTAATAAAGCACTTTTGGCTTACCATAGATATGAGTTACAAGAGATTGCAGGTGGGAGTGCATTTGAATATGAAGCAGCAGTAGCTGGTGGAATTCCTATTATTAATGCATTAAGAGAAGGTTTAACAGCAAACCATATTACATCTATTAGAGGGATTATCAACGGTACTTGTAACTATATGCTTGATAAGATGATCAATGAAGGTGTAGAGTATGATGTAATTCTAAAAGAAGCACAAGAGCTTGGTTATGCAGAAGCTGATCCAACTTTTGATGTGGGTGGTTTTGATGCTGCTCATAAATTACTTATCTTAGCATCTATTGCATATGGTATTGATGCGAAGCCTGAAGATATTTTAATAGAAGGTATTGAAAATATTGAAGGTGATGATATTCAATTTGCAAAAGAGTTTAACTACTCACTAAAACTTCTTGGTATTGCTAAGATGAATGGAAATAAAGTTGAATTAAGAGTTCATCCAGTACTTATCCCAAATAGTGAAATGATTGCTAAAATTGATGGTGTTATGAATGGAGTAAGTGTTGTAGGTGATAAAGTTGGAGAAACTTTATATTATGGAGCAGGAGCTGGTGGAGATGCAACAGCAAGTGCAGTTATTGCAAACTTAATTGATATTGCTAGACGAGGTAAAGGTTCACCAATGCTTGGATTTACTAAGCCTTTAGAAGATGGTCTACAATTAGCTTCGAAAGATGATATTGAAACAAAATACTATCTAAGAATGAAAGTTGAAGATAAAAGTGGTGTATTAGCACAAGTATCAAAAGCATTAGGAGATAAAGATATTTCTATTGAAACTATGCTTCAAAAACCACTAAATGATACACATGCAAACCTTCTTCTTTCAACACATCAATCAAATGAAAGAAATATTAAAGAAGCAATGAAATCTATCGAAGCATTAGACTTTGTAGATGGTAAAATTGCTATGATTAGAATAGAGGAATAGAGTTATTAGATACCTGTATTAAGGTATCTTCTCATTTTCTTAATCTCTTTTTGATCAAACTTCATTGAGATGAGCTCTTTTGAGTCATCTCGAATCTCATTTCCAAATGGAGATATTATTCCACTACCACTTGCCATTTTATCATTTGAACTATCACTTGCAATAACATAGCATTGATTTGTAATTGCTAGAGCATTTGTCAAACTTTCATAGTTTTGTTTTCGTAAAGCACCCCACATAGCAGGAACTAAAATTATATCTGCCCCTTGTAGCTGTTTCCATAGGTCAACAAACCGTAATTCAAAACAGATTAAAGTTGCAATTTTTAGACCATCAATCTCTATGATTTGTATATCTTTTTCATTACCTGCTTTAAAAAATTTATCTTCATTATTGAGAGTGAATAGTTTTACTTTATCTTGCGTATAGATGATTCTTTCGTTGTGAAAAATATGTAATCTATTATAAAAGTTGTCATCCTCTTTAACTGTTAAAGTTAAAGCTATAGTTTGATTAGCTGAAAGCTTTAAAAGTTTTTCAATTGCAATACTAGAAAAAGTAGCAGCATCATCTAAATGATCATATGAATATCCAGTAAGACAAAGCTCTGGAGCTAATATAAAAGAGTTTTTAGGGCTTTGATCAATAAGTGTTGATAACTT
>CBFHVJ010000051.1:0-9041 GCA_965659435.1 uncultured Arcobacteraceae bacterium | reverse complement strand
GTGGTGCTGTTGTTGTTATGGATATTAAAAATGGTGAAATTTTAGCTGCTGGAAGTTTCCCTGAATATGATTCTAATATATTTGTAAATGGAATTAGTCATAAAGAGTGGCAAAAAATTGTAAATGACTTTAATCATCCATTCACAAATAAACTTGTAAATGGTATGTACCCTCCTGGATCTGTTATCAAAATGGGTGTTGCTTTGGCTTTTTTACGAAATGGTTTAAATACAAATTTCCATGTATTTTGTAGTGGAGAGACACAAGTTGGAAATAGAAAGTTCAGATGTTGGAAGGAGAAAGGACACGCTACAACATCATTTAGAAAAGCAGTTAGAGAAAGTTGTGATGACTTTTTCTATAAAGGGAGTTTAAAAGTTGGAATTGATAATATCCATGATACTTTACAAGAGTTTGGTTTTGGTGAGAAAACAAATATTGATCAAAAAAATGAATTTGTAGGGATCAATCCAAGTAAACATTGGAAAAGAACAAAATATGGTCAATCTTGGTTTATGGGTGAAACTGTAAATGCTTCTATTGGTCAAGGGTTTTTCCTTGTAACTCCTATGCAAGTAGCAAGATATACAGGTGCATTAGCATCAAATGTTCTTCAAACGCCACATTTTATCAAAGATGAGGATAAACCTGTAAAACAGATGAATATCTCAAAGAAAAACCTCAAACTTATGCAAAAAGGTATGTATGATGTTGCAAATCATCCTAAGGGAACAGCTACAAGACATATCAAAACATCTATAAAGGTTGCAGGTAAAACAGGAACTGCTCAGGTTGTTGGTATCCCTCAATCTGAGAAAAAAAGGATGAAAGAACACGAACTTGAATACTATAAAAGATCTCATGCATGGCTTACGACATATGCTCCTTATAAAAATCCTCAGTATGTAGTAACTGTCTTAGTAGAGCATGGTGGACATGGTGGTAGTGCGGCTGGTGGTATAGTAAGTAAAATATACGATAAACTTATAGAGTTAAACTACATTAAAAAGTAAATTAGTTACAATTCAGACCTAAATGACCCTATCGTCTAGCTGGCCAAGGACGTCAGGATTTCCTCCTGAAAACAGAAGTTCAACTCTTCTTGGGGTCGCCACTCTTAAATCCAATTTATATGTTTCCAAAATGTAATCATTTGTCACTTTCCTGTAACCTTAGAAAAATAGAATACTCAGATCTTATAAAAAAGGCTAACGTATGATAAAAATTTCTTTGGTTGCTGTTTCAATGGTAGCATTATTTAGTTTTAGTGGATGTTTTAGTGATAATACTCCAGAGGTGTCAATTTCAACAATTGAAAAGCTTGGAAGTTTTAAAACAAATGTTGAAGGTGGAAGTGAAATCGTTGCATTTTCTAAAACAAATGATAAAATGTATGTGACAAATGGTGAAAATAATCGTGTTGATATTATAAATATTTCAGATGTAACTTCACCAACTTTAGACTCATCTATAGATATGTCACCTTATGGTACTGGTATAAATTCAGTTGCAGTTCAAAATGGTGTTGTAGCTGTTGCAGTTCAAAATGGAAACTCTACTGTTGGGAAAAAACAACTAAAAGGTAAAGTTGTTTTATTTGATATAAATGGTACTCATCAAAAAACAGTTGAAGCTGGGTATCTTCCTGATATGGTTACTTTTAATGAAGATGGAACAAAAGTTATTGTAGCAAATGAGGGTGAGCCAAATGATGCTTATACAGTAGATCCAATTGGTTCTGTTGGTATTGTGACAGTTGCTGATGGCTCTTATGTAGATATTGATTTTTCTAATGCTACTTTAACAAATGCAAATGATGGAACTGCTGTAAGACTTGGTGGAACACCAAGTAATGATAAAGCAAAAGATTTAGAGCCAGAGTATGTAACAGTATCTGGTAACTATGCTTATGTAAGCCTTCAAGAAAATAATGCAATGGCTAAAATTGATTTATCTAATAACAGATTATCTTATGTGAAATCATATGGTGCAAAAAGTTATGAAATAGGAAATAGTACTATTGATATTGAAGAAGAGGGTAGTATCAATATGAAAAACTATAAAGGTCTTTTTGGACTTTATCAGCCTGATTCTATTGCATCATACATTTATGATAATAATACTTTTGTGGTTACTGCAAATGAAGGTGATGGTAGAGAATATATCGTAGATGCAGCTGATACAAATAAAATAGAGTGTGAAAATACTTTAAATGGTAAATGGGATAGTGAAGATGGATGTATATCATTTATCGATGAGAAAAAAATATCTAAATTAACTTTAGATAAAAGTATAGCATCTGAATATGCTGATGAAAATGACTTAAAAGTTATGACTGATATGTCAACTGCAACAAAGCTATATACATATGGAGCTAGAAGCTTTTCTATTTGGGATAGTAATGGTGATTTAGTATTTGATAGTGGTGATGAAATCTCTAAAAAAGTAGCTGAATTTGAAGCAAAAACATTTAATCAAGATGAAGGTGAAATGGATGGTAGAAGTGGAAATAAAGGTGCTGAACCAGAAGCTTTAACTGTTGGAAAGATTGGTTCTAAAACTTATGCATTTATTGGCTTAGAGAGACAAAATGCGATTATGATTTATGATATTACAGATCCAAATAATGTTTCTTATATAAATTATATCAAAGGAAATGGAACAGATAAATCCCCTGAAGGTATGAAATTTATACCTTCAAGTGAATCTCCAAATGATAAAAATCTTCTTTTAGTATCATACGAAGTGAGTGGTTCAACTGTAATATATGAAGTAAAATAAGAACTAAAATCTTCACTCTTAAGCAAGGAAAGTTTTTTCCTTGCTTTTTAAAAAATGAAGGTATTATTACCATTAACTCTTAATTTGATATAATCTATGTATAAATTAAATTTGAGAGAACCTTCTATGAAAACTATAAATATTATCCTTATCTCTATGATGACATTACTATTATCAGGGTGTGTTACACCTATACTTTTTACAGGTACTGTTGTAGGTGCTGGATATGTTAAAGAAGATATTGAACATAATTATTATGGTGATAGTATAGAGTATGTTAAAGATAAATACTATATGTTAGTACATGATTAATCTACAATTTACGCGATTAATTTTAACTCTTTTTAGTTTTGTATTTTTTACTGGGTGTACCTATACAACTTATGATTATATAACTCCAAATACTAAAGAAGCTTTTCAATGTGTTTACAATTGTGATATCAATAAAGAACAATGCAATAAAAAAAAGAAAGCTTTACAATCTAAACTTGATACTAAATACTATTATGAACGTGAACAGTATTTAAATTGTAAATTACGACAAGATCCAAAGCATATTAAAAAAAGATGTCAAAAGTATATATTTAAATGTATGAAGCATAATAATAAAAAAGTTTGTCAAGAGCAATGCTATAGACAAAATAAACCTAAAAAGTGTTATTTACCTAGAAGAGAGTATGTAATAGGCTTTAATTGTGATAGTGACTACAATAGATGTTTTAAAGATTGTGGTGGTGAAATAGTTCCAATAAAGAAAGAATTATTTTAAGTAGCTTGCTATTAAAGAACGATTATTTAGAATACTTTTTTTAGGACTAATTCCATTTTACCTATGGATCATCTTATCTGAACTATATAAAGTGTTTACAGATAGTAGTGCAGATATAAATTATATATTATTTGCATTAAGTATGATTGGTGGATTATTTTTATTACACTATTTTGTATTTAAAAGATGGTGTATTAAGCATCTTTTTTCAAGAAGTGGATGTTGTAAAAAGAAAGAATAGTTTTATAAAACTATAGCTTTCCCATTTATCATAGCTACAGTATCTTCTATACGTACGCCAAATTGATCTGGTAAGTATATTCCTGGTTCAACTGTAAAGACCATATTATCCTCTATAACTATATCGCTTCTACTTGAGATATTTGGATATTCATGGATATCTAGTCCTACACCATGTCCAGTACTATGTACAAAGTATTTACCATATCCAGATTTTTCTATCACATCACGAGCAAACTTATCTATAGCAGATGCTTTCATACCCGATCTAGCTTTTTTAATAGCTGTTTCTTGAGCAAGGGCAACTATATCATGAACTTTTTGTTGAAGTTTGTCTTTTTTGTTGATATATGTTTTTGTTCTATCACTACAGTATCTTTTGTACTTAATTCCTGCATCCATTAAAAGTAGATCTTTTTTACTATTGTACTTTTTTGAAGTTGGAAGTGCATGAGGTTTTGCTGCATTTTCATTCACCGCAACTATAGGATCAAAACTAAGGTCAAAAGTTCCTATTTGGCTCATCATCTCTTTTGCTTTGAAGTTTAGGTACTCTTCTGTATGAATAAGATCTTCATCTTTTAGATATTTTTTAAATACCTTAAATCCATCTCTACCTAATGACATAGCTTTTTTTAAAAGCTTTATCTCATCATCTGTTTTGATGATTCTTTTTGTTTTAGAAAAGTTTGGTTTTTGGATAAATTTTATATCTAAGTTTTTTGATAGATTTAAATATGTAGCAAGATTAAAATCATATGGATCAAAAGAAAGTTTTTTGATTTTTGATTTTTTTAGAATCTTTCTAGCAGCTTTAATAAGATCATTTGTGATTATTACTTGATCTACATTTGCTTCTTCATTTGCTTCTATCTCATATCTTCCATCAGTGATAAGAAAGGATTCATTTGAAAGCTTTATGAAAAGCTGATTATCACAAGAGTATCCACACTCGTAATAAACAGCATTTTCATTTCGAAGAATAAAATTATTCAGCTGTTGCTTCTTTTGCTTGATCTGCTTCAATTTGTTGAGCAGCTTTTAGTTCGTTTACAATTTGAGTTAATCCAATTAAAGCCATGTGATAACCAAATGGTCCAAATCCAGCAATTACACCAGTACTTGATGCACCAGTAATTGATTTTTGTCTGAACTCTTCTCTTTTATAGATATTTGAAATATGTACTTCAATAGTTGGTAATGAAACAGCTGAAAGTGCATCTCTAATAGCAATACTTGTATGTGTATAAGCAGCAGGATTGATAATGATACCATCAACAGTACCTAGGCATTCTTGAATTTTATCAACAATTTCACCCTCTAAGTTACTTTGGAAAAATTCTAATTCAATACCACCTTGTGCAGCTGAACCTTTCATTTGTTCATGAATTTGATCTAAAGTCATTGGACCGTAAATGTGTTGTTCTCTTACACCTAGCATATTTAAGTTTGGGCCTTGTATTACTGCGATTTTCATTTTTCTCTTTCCTTGTGTTATTTTAATTTGGTTATAATAGCCAAAATTATTTAAATAGGTGTTTAGAAATTGAGACTTTTAAAAGCTGATTGGGTTTTAACTTGTGATGATGAGTTTGATGTTATTGAAGATGGTGCAATAGTTTTTGACCAAAAGATTATAGATGTAGGTAGTTCACTTTATATAGAAGAGAAGTATCTTGACTTAGAAGTTGAGTATCTAGGTGAAAACTCTGTATTGATGCCTGGACTTATCAACTCTCATGTACACTTAGAGTTTAGTGGAAATAAAACTACTTTAGAGTATGGGGATTTTTTACAGTGGTTAAACTCTGTGATTATAAATAGAGAAGAGTTAGTAGAGAAAGCTACACAAGATCTTATTGATACAGAACTACAATCTATGTTAAAAACTGGTACAACAACTATTGGTGCTATAAGTTCATATGGATTTGATATGCCATCTTGTATAAATACTGCTATGAATGTAGTGTATTTTACTGAAGTGATTGGTAGTAAACCAGATATGATCGATACACTTTTTACAGATTTTAAAGCAAAACTAGAAAGTGCAAATCAAAGCTGTTCATCAAACTTTATTCCTGCTATTGCAATTCATAGTCCATATTCTGTTCATCCATTTTTAATCCGAGAAGTATTGAAAATTGCAAAAGAGAATAATACTCCAGTATCAGCACACTTTCAAGAATCAAAGAGTGAAAATGACTGGTTAAATTATGACAAAGGAAGTTTTGTAGATTTCTTTAAAAACTTCTTACAACAAACAACATCAGTTACAAAACCAAATGAATTTTTGACACAATTTAAAGGGATTGAAAACCTTTCATTTACACACTGTGTAGAAGCAAATAAGAAAGAGTTAGAGCAAATCAAAGATATGGAAGGTGTTGTGATTCACTGTCCAAAATCAAATAGATTACTCAATAATACTGCACTTAATCTTGATCATCTAGAAGGTATTGATTTAGCACTTGGTACAGATGGATTAAGTTCAAATAACTCATTGAGTTTATTTGATGAGATGCAAACAGCACTATTTATCCATAGATCAAATGATCTAAATGAACTTTCAACAAGACTTTTAAAAGCTTCTACAAATGGTGGAGCAAAAGCTTTAGGGTTAAATAAAGGGCAATTAGTTAAAGACAAAGATGCAGATCTTATAAGCTTTAAACTACCAGATAATTGTACAAAAGAGAACTTAGTAACATCAATTATACTTCATACAAAAACTGTGGATGAAGTTATCATTTCAGGAGACAAAATTGAACTTCTTTAGAATATTATTTTTACCAATAACAGCGCCTATTAAATTTATCCAAGAGTATTTTAAAACAGTACTATTTTTAACAATATTATTTTTTGTTTTTAATGGTCAAGATGAAACTGCATTACAAAAACCAAATTTGTATAAAATAGATCTATTTGGACCAATAATGGTCGTAGATGATGTAGTAGAAAAAATCAATAAAGCAAAAAATGATCACAATATTCAAGGTGTATTACTTACTATAAACTCTCCTGGTGGTGCTGTAGCTCCATCAATTGAAGTAGCGTATGCTATTAAAGAATTAGCAGAGCTTAAACCAGTGATTGCATATGCAAGTGGAACTATTGCAAGTGGTAGTTATTACGCATCTATTTGGGCAAATAAGATTATTGCAAATCCAGGGTCTATGGTAGGATCTATTGGTGTAATTATGCAAGGTGTGGATGCAAGTGAGCTTATGGATAAAATAGGTGTAAAAACTCAAACTGTAAAAGTAGGGCAGTATAAAGAATCTGGAACTCCTACAAGAGCATGGAAACAATATGAAAAAGAGGAACTAGAAAAGGTTATCAAAGATACTTATGATATGTTTGTAGATGATGTAAGTGGTGCCAGAGGACTTAAAAAAGAGGATCATAAGATCTATGCAGATGCACATATATTTACAGCTCGTCAAGCAAAAGAAGTAGGGCTTATAGATGAAGTAGCAACTCTAACTAAAGCAAAAAGTGATTTAGTAAATATCTCTGGAGTTTCAAAACCTATTTGGAATAAAGAGGATAAGTTTGATAAGTTTATGGAAAACCTTGTAAGTGAGACTATCACTAATATTTCAATCCATTTTAATAGTGGATTAAAGGCATATTAAAATTCTTCTAGTTTGACTTTTCTATTCTTCCAGTCGGGCATATAAGTACTCATAAAATTATAAAATTGTTTATTGTGATTTATATGTACTAGATGTGATAATTCATGAAAAATAACATATTCTATACATTTCTTTGGTTTTTTGATTAATTCACTATTGAGATTTATATATCCTTTTGACGGATTACAACTTCCCCATCTAGTTTTCATTTGTCTTATTTTTATACTTTTAATATCTCTATTTATTATATGAGAGTATTGATTTATAATTCTTTCAAAATATTTATAAGCTTTGATTTTATACCATTGTATTAAAAGTTTTCTCTTTTTTATTAAATTATTTTTATCTTTTATAAATATTTGAATATATCCTCTTTGAAGCTTTACGTGCTCAATATCATCTGATTCTATTACTTTAAGTCTATAGTTGCGACCCAAATATTTAAAGTTCTCACCGCTTACATACTCTTTGGGGCAAGATGGTTGATTGTCTTTATAAAATTCTTTTTTTTCTTTAACCCACTTTGCCCGTTTTTTTAATATAAACTCAATATGCTCATCAGTTGTTTTTAAAGGAGCTGTTAATATCACTTCACAATTTGGTCTTACTTTTAAACTAATATTTTTTACATCTTTTTTGATAATTTGTATTGACATACTAATAGTTATTTATTCCAATATTTCTTATGTTATTTAATAATATATCTACATCATCAAACTTCATATTGTAACTATCTTCTAAGTCCCATAAAATATCATCAATTTTACCATCTATTTGGTTTCTAATATCTGTATTATTTTTCCAATCAGGTTTTTTAGATACTTCTTTAAATATATTATTAATCTCAATTACTATTTGAGTAAGTAAATCATCTTGTTGGTTTCCATAAGTTGCACTAGTATCTGCTACATTTTGAGTATAGTCGCTATTATTGACTGCTTCATTAAATGTAGATTCCAAATTATCATAAAATGCTTTTGCTTTAGGATTTTTCTTTATGCTGTCAGGATAATTCTCTGTCTCATTTGTTTCCTGTAACATCATCATATCTCTAATATCTTTTGCTTGTTTTAACTTCTCTTCTTCTGTTAATCTTTTATCTTTATATTCTTCAATTAACTCTTTAATTCTTAATGACAGTTTTTCATAATAAGCTGGGTTTGATTCCATTTTCTCAGTAATAGCAGAAGTTGTTGCACTTAAAATTGCATCTGCTCTTGCATTATCTCCTACAACTCTTTCAAGCTCACGCTCAAAACTTTCATCAAATATATTTACAAGTTTTGTAAGTTGATTCACTTCATCAGCACTTATAAAAGTATCTAATAGTTTTTGCATCTGCTTTTCATACTTACCAAAATCAACACTTTCATGGTATCTTATCTTTACACTTGCTCGAAGTTCACTATAAAATTTCATTTTTGATTTATACTTAGCAATCTCTTCTTCACTAAAAATATCATTAATTTTATCACTTGATAATGCCAATTTTAATGCTCTTGCATAGTGAGATAAATAGTCATAAAACTCTTGCCATTTTTCTTCATCTCCTAAAAGTACTTCATAACTCTCCAGATCATTTTTATTTTCTACTGCTTTAAATAAATCTTCCAGAT
>CBFHVJ010000050.1:0-9049 GCA_965659435.1 uncultured Arcobacteraceae bacterium | reverse complement strand
GACCAACTACATTACAGTCTGATCTGTTATCATCTTTTCCAACAACTTCAACTTTATGGTATGCATCATAAAGTGATGGTCTTAGAAGGTCATTCATAGCTCCATCAACAATCACAAATCTTTTATTACCATTTGTTTTTTCATATAATACTTTTGTAATAAATGTACCAGAATTTCCAACAATAAATCTTCCTGGTTCACAAACTACTGTAATATCAAGACCAAATAGTGCATCTAAAACAGCTTGTCCATATTCGTAAGTATCGATTAGCTTTTCATTATCATAAATAATACCTAATCCACCACCAACATCAAAGAATTTTAACTCTATCTTTAATGCAGCTGCAAGATTCTTCACCAAATCAGCAGTAATTTTAACAGCTTCTTTGATTGGTTCTAATTCAGTTAATTGAGATCCAATATGACAATGGATCCCTACAGGATCAAGATTGTCACTTTTTTTAGCTTGGATATACATCCTTTTAGCTGTATCTAAATCTACACCAAATTTATTTTCATGTAGTCCAGTTGAGATATATGGATGAGTTTTAGGATCAACATTTGGATTTACTCTAATTGAAATTCTTGATTGCTTCCCTAGCTCTTTTGCAATAGCATCAACTCTTCCTAGTTCTGCTTCACTTTCAAGGTTAATCATCAAAATATCATATTCTAATGCTTCTCTTATCTCATCATCAGTTTTACCAACTCCACTAAAGATAATTTTATATGGTGCAATACCAACTTTTAATGCACGTCTTACTTCTCCAATAGATACACAATCTGCTCCTGCACCTTGGTCACCTAAATGTTTTACTACACTTAAATTTGAGTTTGCTTTTACTGCATATGCTATTAAAGATTTTCTAGCTTTAAATGCACTTTTTAACTCTTGATATTGATTTGTAATATAATCAAAGTCATACACATAGTATGGTGTTTGATACTTAGATGCTAATTGTTCAAAATTAATTGCCATCTATTTATCTTCTCCATTCCATGCAATTGTTGGTTTACCATTTTCATCAAATTTAACTGCAGGCATACCCATAATATTATATCCACCATCAACATAGTGAATTTCACCAGTAACTGCGCTACTAAGATCAGAAAGTAGATACATACCAGAATTACCAACTTCGTGAATTGTTACATTTTTCTTCATTGGAGCATGTGCTTCATTCCACTTTAACATAAATCTAAAATCACCAATACCAGCTGCAGCTAGTGTTTTAATCGGTCCTGCTGAGATTGCATTTACTCTGATTCCATCCTTTCCTAGATCTTCTGCAAGATATTTTGTCGTCATCTCTAACGCTGCTTTTGCTACACCCATTAAATTGTAGTTAGGGATATATTTTTCACCACCATAATATGAAAGAGTAAGAACTGAACAGTTATCTGACATAAGTGGTTTTAATTCTCTTGTCACTTCAATTAATGAGTAAACAGATACATCCATAGCTATATCAAATGCTTCTTTAGAGATATCATAGAATCTTCCAGAAAGTCCCTCTTTTGGAGCAAATGCAATTGAGTGAACAACAAAATCAATTTGACCTAAATCTTTCTCTAAAGACTCTTTTAACGCTTTAATCTCTTCTGGATTAGATACATCACATGGATATACTAAATCACTACTTCCAAATTCTTCAGCAATTGGAACAACTCTTTTTTTCAATGAATCATTTAAATATGTAAATGCAATTTGAGCACCTTGATCTGCACAAGCCTTTGCTATACCATAAGCGATAGATTTGTTATTTGCTACACCTAAAATTACACCTTTTTTACCATTCATTAACATGAGATTTTCTCCTTTAAAGTTTCTAATTTGTTTGCTATATATATCATTTTAATAAAGTCTTCTTTTATCCAACTTGCAGTACCTACTAGTACACCATCAACATTTGGTACCTCTAGAATATCTTGTAAACTACAAAGCTTTACACTTCCACCATATAAAAGTGGTTGATTTATCTTCTTTTTTAATTTTTTATGGATTGTTGCTATATCTTCTATTGTTGCAGAAACACCTGTTCCAATAGCCCATACAGGTTCATATGCAATAACTAAGTTTTCATAACTTAGATCAATACCATCAAATTGTTCCCAGATATATCCTAGTGTTTCAGTTAAACCTGATTCTTTAACCTCTAGAGGTTCTCCAACACAATAGATAATCTTATATCCTAAAGCTTTATAATAATTAAACTTTAGAGCTATATCTTTTTGAGTTTCACCTAAAACGTGTCTTCTTTCACTATGACCAATTAAAATAGTTTTGATACCAAACTCATCTAATTGTTCAGTCCCAATCTCACCTGTAAAAGATCCATTTTTTACATAATAAGCATTTTGAGCACCAATATTTAAGTTTGAAGCTACATCAAAACTATCAAGTGCTGTTGCTGGAGGAAAGATAAAAACATCACTTGAGATACTTTCATTTTGTAGATAACTATCTACATCAGTAATAAAATCTTTTGTTGATTTTCGAGTATGATTTGTTTTAAAATTTGCTGCAATAATTTTCAAAAACAACTCCCTTTAGATAATTAATTTTATTTAAAAAATGATGATAACATAAAAGTACTTATAGTAGCTCAAAGCCCCATACATAGTGACTTTATAGTGACTTTATTTATTATATATATTTAAAAGAAATTGTTATAAACTTTCCAAAATAAAATGATACTTTCTTCACTTCAAGGATTACAATGATCACAGAAATTTTAAAAAGAGATGGTACGTTTGAAGAGTTTCGCCCCTTCAAAATAGAAGATGCAATAAAAAAATCTTTTAAAAGTACAAATACTACCTATGATCAATCTATTTTTCAAAATGTTATTGAATATATTAACAACAAAAGACAAGTAGCTGTTGAAGATATTCAGGATTTAATTGAACAAGAGTTATATAAAGGAAGATATTTTGATGTGATGAAATCTTTTATGCTCTATAGACATATGCATAAAATGCAGCGTGAACAGATTCTTGGACTAAATGAAGATACAACATATATCAATTCAACACAAACAATTGAAGAGTATATCAATGGAACTGATTGGAGAATTAAAGCAAATTCAAATACTGGTTATTCACATGCTGGACTTATTAATAATACTGCAGGAAAAGTGATCGCGAACTATTGGCTTGATAAAATATATTCAAAAGAGGAAGGAAATGCCCATCGTAAAGGTGATTATCATATCCATGATCTAGATTGCCTTAGTGGTTATTGTGCAGGATGGAGTTTAAGAGTTCTTCTTGATGAAGGATTCAATGGTGTAAGGGGAAGAGTAGAAAGTGATGCACCAAATCACTTTAGGGAAGCTCTTGGACAAATGGCAAACTTTTTATGGATACTTCAAAGTGAATGGGCTGGAGCTCAAGCATTTTCATCATTTGATACCTATTTAGCACCTTATGTATTTAAAGATAATCTATCATATTTTGATGTAAAAAAAGCTATTAGGAGTTTTATATACAATCTTAATGTACCTGCTCGTTGGGGTCAGTCCCCATTTACAAATATTACTATTGATTGGACTGTGCCAGAAGACTTAAAAGATCAAATTCCTACAAAAAATCAAGAACATCTCTTCAAAGGATTTGATGATTATACTCTTCTTCCTAGGTTAATGAATATGGGATATGATAACTTTGAAGAATTAACCTATAAGGATTTTCAAAAAGAGATGAATATGATCAATAAAGCATATTATGAGATCATGACTCAAGGAGATAAATCTGGTCAACCATTTACTTTTCCTATACCTACAGTAAATATCACTGAAGACTTTGATTGGTATGGAGAAAATACTGATATTCTTTTTGAAAATACTGCAAAAATTGGCTCATCATACTTTCAAAACTTTATAGGAAGCCAATATGTTAGAGATGAAAACGGCAATCTTGTTCCCAATGAAAATGCTTATAAGCCAGGTCATGTACGAAGTATGTGTTGTAGATTACAACTTGATTTAAGGGAACTTCTCAAACGAGGTGGTGGACTTTTTGGAAGTGCAGAGATGACAGGAAGTATCGGTGTTGTGACAATCAATATGGCTAGATTAGGATACCTATACAAAGATAATAAAGAAAACCTCATAAGGCGTATTACAGAACTAATGGAGCTATCAAAATCAACTTTAGAGAAAAAGAGAGAATTTATAAAAGAGCTTTATGAAAGAGGATTATTCCCTTATACAAAAAGATATCTTCCAGGGTTTAATAATCACTTTTCTACTATTGGTGTAAATGGTATCAATGAGATGATACAAAACTTTACAGATAATAAGGAAGATATATCAACTCCTTGGGGAATTGAATTTGCCGTAGAGATACTTAATTTTATGAGAGATAAAATGGTTGAATTCCAAACTGAAACAGGAAACCTTTATAATCTTGAAGCGACACCAGCTGAAGGTACTACATATAGATTTGCAAAAGAGGATAAAAAAAGATTCGATGATATTATACAAGCTGGTATGGATGATAATATTTACTATACGAACTCTTCTCAAATCCCTGTTGACTTGACAAACGATCCATTTGAAGCTCTTGATCTTCAAGATGAACTTCAATGTAAATATACAGGGGGAACTGTTTTACATCTATATATGCAAGAGCAACTAAGTTCAACTGAAGCATGTAGAAAACTGGTGAAAAATGTTATTTCAAATTATAAATTACCATATATCACAGTAACTCCACTTTTCTCAATATGTCCAAAACATGGATATATTCAAGGGGAGCATGAGTACTGTCCTGTATGTGATGAAGAGATATTAGAAAGTGAGGAGCTAGAAGTATCATGATAAACCAAGAAAACTTAAAACAAGAGGGGATAGAAGTAACATCATCCCAAGCACAAAAGATAGATGATCATTATAAGAATCCAAAAAATAATAGCGCATTAACTAATTATAATGCAAGGGGGGTGGGGAGAAATCCAGATAACTGGGGTCAATTTGATCTATATCTACAAATAGATGATCAAAAGATACTTCAAGATTTAGGATATGAGTATAAAGGGTGTCCAACTATTGCTTTTACAGCTTCAGTATTTACTGAAGAACTTAAAGGTGTAGCTTTGGATGATGCTTTAAAAACAACGCAAAAAGAG
Organism: uncultured Arcobacteraceae bacterium; assembly: GCA_965659435.1. Classification (GTDB taxonomy): domain Bacteria; phylum Campylobacterota; class Campylobacteria; order Campylobacterales; family Arcobacteraceae; genus JADHTT01. The sequence continues at coordinate 3,918 of CBFHVJ010000050.1, read as the reverse complement.
TTAGATAGTATCAATGCACAAGAAAACTGTGATGATTGTATTAAAATGATTTTAGTTGCATTTATTTGTGCATATGACAACTATCATGAAAGACTCAAAGGTACAAACAATGAAGATTATAATTTTAGTATGATTGATACAACTATACCGTATACGCAGCAATCGTGCAGTTAAATAAAGGAGAAATATTATGAGTAAAAATGAAGTTTTAAAAAAGTTAAATGAAAAAAGACAAAAGTGTATTGTATATACAAGAGTTATGGGTTACCATAGACCGGTTGAAAGTTTTAATGTAGGTAAAATTGGTGAACACAAACAACGAAAACAATTTATTGAATCAACCTGTAGTAAGTGATATTACCCCTTTTTCACATCTAGATTTTCCGAATCATCTATCTTGTATAATTTGGTTTATCGGATGTAATTTAAGATGTGATTATTGCTACAATAAAGATATCGTTTTTAGTAAAAAAGGAACTTATTCCCAAAATGATGTTTTACACTTTTTAAATAAGCGAATAGGTTTACTTGATGGTGTAGTTTTAAGTGGTGGAGAAGCTACAAATCATAATCTTATCCTTTTATGCCAAGAGATCAAAAAACTAGGGTTTAAAATCAAACTTGATACAAATGGTCTAAATACACAACAAGTTTCAACACTTATTAAAAATAACCTTATTGACTATATTGCTCTTGATTACAAGTCCCCAAAAGAAAAATTTTTCTCAATTACACATAGTAATAAATTTGAAAACTTTCAAGAAACATTACAGTTGTTAATAAAAAATGATTTTACTTTTGAAGTAAGGACAACTATACATAGAGATCTTTTAGATGAAAAGGATATAAATAATATTATTGAAGACCTTTTAGATAAAGGGTATAAAGGAAAATATTTTTTACAAGACTTTTTTGATACAAAAAATAATATTGGAAACCTTAAAGTATCAGAACAGTCTTTTGATAGATCTCAAATAATATCTGATAAATTAGATATTATTTTTAGATAACTATTTGGTACCCCTGCCCTTTAATATTTGATACCAATGTTTTTGATGTTTTTAATCGAAGTCGTTTTATAAAAGTTCTTAGCCTCTCATCACTAACATCTTCCATATCCCAAAGTTTTTGTTTAATAATTTTATCACTTAAAATATTTGGACTTACTTCAATTAAAGCTTTGAGAAACTTTGCTTCCCTTTTTGTAATCTTTATAAACTTATCCTCTTTAAAAAGACTTTTTGTATTACAGTTAAATACAAAATTTTCACCAATAGATATATCTTTTGATTCAAATTTATCAGATATAACTTCTAAATATTCCAACAATTCTTCAGGGTCAAACGGTTTTATAAAATATTTTATTACTTGGACATCAATTGCATTTAAAAGATAGTCTTTATCACTAAAAGCACTTAAAATAATTATTGGTAATTCTGGATTAGTTGAGCGTAGTTTTTTTGCCATCTCAATTCCATCCATATAAGGCATATTAATATCTGTAATTACAATGTCAGGCTGGATTCTTTCAAACTTTTCTAATCCCTCTACACCATTTGATGCTGTTGAAAAACTATAAAAGTACTCCCCTATAGCATCCTCTAACAGAGTTGACAACTCCTCTTCATCTTCAACAAGAAGTACACGAAGATCTTTGAGTTTATTAGTACTCATCTTAACTCCAATATAATTAAATCATACTGGTATTATAATAAATAATTAAATACTCAAAAGTGACATATATCAAGTTAGTGAAAGTTTCATGACAAATGTAGTTTCATCGTTTTTTGAAGATACACTCATAGATCCATTAAAGCTTTGCTCACAAATCATATTAGACATAAATAGACCAATTCCAGTTCCACTATACTGATGCTTTGTAGTAAAGTATGGTTCAAAAATATTATTAATAACATCACTACTAATTCCACCTGCATTATCTTTAAATTCAATCAAGACAAAACCATCTGATTTAACAGCTTTAATAAATATTTCTCTTTGACAAATCTCATTAATGACAAATGCATCTATTGAGTTTTGAAATAGATTTATGAAAACTTGTGAGAGTTCATTTGGAACCCCTAATATTTTTATATCTTCAATATTTGTTTTAATAAATATGTTTTCATTTTTAATTGTTTTTGATAATAAAGAGATCGATTCATCTACACTTTTTGTAATACTAAATTGTGTTTTAGATTTATCTGGTTTAAAAAACTCTGTAAAATCATCAATTGTTTGTGACATATTTTTTATAATCAATTTACTATTAACATGAAGTTGTTCTACCTCTTCATGGTTTGATCTTTTTGATTCTTTTTTTAGATTAAATAAGGTTAAATTTAACTGTGTAAGAGGCTGTCTCCATTGATGTGCAATATTTGCTAACATTTGCCCTAGACTTGCTAGTCTTGATTGATGAAAGACAACTCTTAGATCTTTTAATTCTTGAATTTTACTTTTTACTTTTTTTTCAAGCTGAGTATTTAGTCTTTCAAGCTCTTGTTCTTTTCTTTCTAATTCTAACTTTAATTCTACTTGATCTGTAACATCATATCTAATAGCGATATATTCGAAGATTTCTCCGTTTTCATCAAGTATTGGAGTAATCGTAGTATTTACATAAAATGTTGAACCATCTTTAGCAAGATTTTTTACTGTATTTTTATAAGTGTTTTTTCGACAAATAGTATCCCAAAGCTTTACAAAATTTTCAACTGGAACATCTGGATGTCTTACTATATTATGATTTGCTCCAATAAGCTCCTCTTTAGAGTAGCCTGATATTTCACAAAATTCATCATTTACAAAAGTAATTGTTCCATAGATATCAGTTTTTGAAACAATATTACTTTTTTCAATTGCCTCTTTATACTGCTCTAAAAACATCAAATACTCTTATTTATAATATCTATTACTTTAGAAGCATAGCCCCATTCATTGTCATACCATAATACAAGTTTAATAAGTTGTTTCTGTTTTACATCAGTGAAGCGATGATCAATAATAGTTGTATATTCTTGTGCTTGAAAATCACTAGATACAACAGGGTCAAAATTATTTAGAATAATTTTTTCTGTTTGATCATTTTGATATTTTGTAAAAAGCTCAATAAGTTGTTCTTTAGATGTACTGTTTTTTACAAAAAAAGTAGCATTAATCGCACCTACTACTGATGTTGGTACACGAAAAGAGTTTGATGATAAAAGATCTTTACTTAGGTGTGGAAGTACTAAACTACATGCATCTACTGTTGTAGTTTTACTTGGTATAATATTTTGTGTTGAACCTCTTCCAAATTCAAAGTTACACTCAACCTCTCTGTCTTGACTTCCTATACAACCACTGTCTAATGTTTTTTGATGATTTAATAATGGATGAATTGTGGTGATATCACCAGATATAATTTTATAGTTCTCATCAATAAGTTTTAAAATAGGAAGTAATGCTGTTGCATTACAAGAGCTTGTAGAAATAATTTTGTCTTTTTTTAGATCAATGTTTTTATCACTTACACCTAGTACCACATTTATATCTGCCATCTTATTAGGATGAGTTAAAAAGAAAAGTTTAGGAGATAAATTTCGTAAATTTTCAACATCTACTTTTGCACCACTTGCGTCTATGACAATATCTATTTGGTACTTTTGAAAATCAATTTTTTCTAAAGAATCATAGTTTAATATATCAATTTTTGTAGAACTATTTTTGATATAGTTTTCATATGCTTGAAATTGATCTTCAAATCTACCATATGTAGAATCATAGTTTATGGAATATGCAATATTCTGAATATTAGTATTAAGTTCATTGATAGCAACTATTTTCAAGTTTGAATTGGTTGAAGCGATTCTTAAAATCGCTTTCCCAATTCTCCCTACACCATTTAATAATACTCTCATATAATGGTCATTAACT
>CBFHVJ010000049.1:0-9271 GCA_965659435.1 uncultured Arcobacteraceae bacterium | reverse complement strand
ATCCCTCTAAAAAATGCAGTAAAAGGTATCATATAAGTTACTAGTGTTTCTATTCCCCTATTTGGATAAAACTGATCAAACTCATTTTTAAGTTCCCTAAGTATCTCATTTTCTTTCATCATAACTTCTGGATCACTTTTTCTTGTAATGCCAATAGCAACTATTAAATTTAATAAGAAAATTGCAGCATTAAGGTTCCAACCCCAAATAAATATTTCTAAATAGCTCAATAGACTCTCCTAAAACGTATAAATTTTTATGTATAATAGCAAATGGTTAATATAGTTGAAATAAAAAATATAATTAATACAAATTCTCAAGGTTTGAATTGTGAATTTAAAAGACTTTTTCATGGTAGAAGTGGACTCTATGATGGATTTAATTTTCTTACAATAGATTCAATCGATACTATTTTAAATGTAGTATTTTATTTTGAATGTGAAAAAGAGATTGAAGAAAAGCTACTAGAGTTTTTAAAAGATTATATACAAACATCTCAACACTCAACTTTACTGCTACAAAGAAGATATATCAAAGGTTCAGCACCCCAAATTTTAATAGGTGAACTACCAGAAAAAGTTTTTGCTATTGAAAATGGTTTGAAGTTTAAACTTAACCTCAAATCAAATCAAAATTCAGGATATTTTCCTGATATGAAAAATGGAAGATCTTTCATCCAGTCAATCTCTAAAGATAAAAAAGTATTAAATCTATTTTCCTATACATGCGGATTTTCATTATCAGCTATTAAAGGTGAGGCATCAAGTGTTGTTAATATGGATATGGCAAAAAATGCTTTAAAAACTGGTAGAGAAAATCATCTTTTAAATAATCTTGATACAAAAAATGTAAAGTTTTATCCACACAATATTTTAAAATCATTTTCAAAACTAAAAAAAGAAGGGCCATTTGATATAATAATTATTGATCCACCTACTTTTCAAAAAGGGAGTTTTGAAGCAACAAATGATTATGTAAAAATTGTTAAAAGAGTTAGTGACATTTCACATAAAAACTGTACAGTTTTAGCATGCTTAAATTCACCAAACTTAGATAGTAGTTTTATAATCAACCTATTTAAAGAGTATGCATCTGATTTTACATATCAAAAACACATAGAAAATCTAAATACATTTAAAGCAAAAACAGAAGAGAAATCTCTTAAAAATCTCATTTTTACCAAAAATTAACTAAAAACTGTCACATTAGTGTCACTAATTAAGTTTTGTTTTATAAAAATTCATTATACTTTTCATACATATGAATAGATCATAAGTTAATATCAAAGTGGTTATTGTAAAACTCTCTCTCCTTTACAGTAACATAAACCTAGTTTATGTATAATATTACCACTTTGATTATTACGAAAGACTTTCCAAAATGACACATCAACAATACAATGAAAAAATACAAATTCTAATCTCATGGGCAAAAGCTTATTATGTAGATGACAATCCAATTGCAACAGATGAAGAATATGACCTTTTAAACAGAGAAGTTTTATCATTTGAACAAAACAATCCAACACTTATAGATCCAAACTCTCCAACACAAAGAGTTGGTGGTATAGTACTAGATGGATTTGAAAAAGCAAATCACCTTAGTCGTATGTGGTCGCAAGAAGATATTTTCAATACTCAAGAACTAGAAGACTGGATAAATAGAGGTTTAAAAGTTGTTGATTCTATGAGCTTTGTTTGTGAACCAAAATTTGATGGTGCTAGTTTAAATATCATTTATGAGAATGGTAAGTTAAAACAAGCTATCTCTAGAGGCGATGGAACTGTTGGTGAAGATGTGACAAACAATGTCAAAACAATCCAAACTGTTCCACTTACTATTGATTATGATGGGCTTATAGAGATTCGTGGTGAAGTTGTAATTAAAAAAGATGATTTTGAGCAAATCAATCTAGATAGACTTAAAGCAGATGAACAACCATTTGCAAACCCTAGAAATGCAGCTGCAGGAAGTCTCAGACAATTAGATTCTACAATCACTGCAAAAAGAAAACTCTTTTTCCAACCATGGGGTGTAGGGGAAAACTCTTTAGAGTTTGTTAAATCTACTGAAGTAATGGAGTTTATATACTCTCTTGGATTTGTAAAACCACCAATTTTAAAAATATGTAAGACAATTGAAGAGATTGAAAATGTATATCATGAGATCATCCAAAAGCGTAATGAGATCCCTATGGGACTTGATGGTATGGTGATAAAAATCGATAATTTAGAATCACAAATTGACCTAGGATATACAGTAAAATATCCTAAATGGTCATGTGCTTATAAATTTCCAGCAGTTGAAAAAGCAACAACTTTAAATGATATTATATATCAAGTTGGAAGAACTGGTGTCATAACTCCTGTTGCAGTTGTTGAATCAACATTTATAGATGGATCAACTGTAAGTCGTGCAACACTACATAACTTTGATGAAATACATAGACTAGGACTAAAGTTTGGTGATCAAGTTATTATCATAAAAAGTGGTGATATTATCCCAAAAATTACTAAAGTACTTGAAGATAGACGAACAGGTGAAGAAAAAGAGATTATTACTCCTACAAACTGTCCAGTTTGTGATGCAGAACTTTTAAATGAAGAGATCTTAATTAAGTGTCAAAACCTAGACTGTAAAGCTAGAGTTGTAAATAGTATCATCTATTTTGCATCTAAAAATTGTATGAATATTGATGGTCTTGGTGATAAAATAGTAGAACTACTTGTGAAAGAGGAAAAGATCACCGATGTACTTGATCTATATTCTTTAAAATATGAAGATTTAGAAACTCTAGAGGGCTTTAAAGAGAAAAAGATCAATAATCTTTTAAATGCTATTAAAGCTACAAAAAAAACTCAACTACATAGAATTATCAATGCCCTTGGTATTGAGCATATTGGAGAGGTTGCTAGTAAACAGATCTGTTTAGAGTTTGGACTAGATATTGTAGATATTACAAAAGAACAACTACTTAGTTTAGACGGTATTGGTGAGCAAATGGCTCTTAGCTTTCTAGAGTTTATGAGAGTTAATCATGATATTGTAGAAAAACTTTTAGAGATTATTGATCCAATCGTTGAAGAGAAAATTGAAGCAATTGAAAATCCATTTAAAGAAAAAACTGTAGTTTTAACTGGTACAATGAGTGTCAGTAGAGGTATAGTAAAAAAAGAGCTTGAAGCACTTGGTGCAAAAGTATCTGGAAGTGTTTCTAAAAAAACACATTATCTTATCTATGGAGAAGATGCTGGTAGTAAATATGATAAAGCAGTATCTTTAGGTGTTGAAACTTTAACAGAAGAACAATACAAAGAATTACTATAAAAGGACTAATATGGAAAAAAGCTATGAAGTATTAAATGTAAAATGTGGTGGATGTGCCAACACTCTAAAAAAATCATTACTTGAAGAGTTTGGAGAAGTTGAAGTTAATCTTGAAGTTGAACCAAGAGTTATAACGCTAGATATAAATGAATCTAAAGAGGAAGTTTTAAAAGAAAAACTTCGAAGTTTAGGTTATCCTTTAACTACAGATAACCTAACAGGACTTCAAAGTGCAACAACTACAGCAAAAAGTTTTGTATCTTGTGCAATAGGAAAGTTAAGTTAATCTAACTTTCCCTTTGTAACAATCACACCATCAATATCTGCATAAAGATAATCACCATTATTTACTTTAACACCAGCAAACTCTAAATCTTCACCAATCTTACCATCACATTTTTTCTGGCTTTTAAATGGATAAGTCCCTAATGCCATTAAACCTACATCAATTGATGCTGTTTGTTCTGTATCTCTTACATATCCATTTATTACAATTCCAGCCCAGTCATTTTTCAATGAAAAATTCATAAGATTTTCACCAACAACTGCACAGTAATCACCTTCAACATCAACAACACAAACTCTATTTTGTCCATCTACATCTCTTAAAAGTTCAACTAAGGCTTTGTTATCTTCATATAGTTTTACTGTAACAACTTCACCACAAAATTTACTTTTATTTCCATAGTGATTAAACTTTGGATCTAACACTTGAACTTCACTTGGATTAGCATCACAAATATCAGCAGTATAAAAATTCATAATTATCTCTTTTCTTTTTTATTTATGTTACCAAAAGTGATATTAGAGATAACCTCTTTATGACAATTTTGATATAATTTTGCATTTTAAATCAAGAGTAGATAAAAGGTTCACAGTAGATGAAAGTTGTTACAGGTGTTGTCGGAAATGATATTCATGTTGTTGCTAATAGACTAATTGAGATCTCTTTACAAAATAGAGGTTTTGAAGTATTTAATTTAGGGGTAAATACCTATCTTGAAGAGTTTATTGATGCAGTTTTAGAAACAGATGCAGATATATTGCTTATCTCATCACTTAATGGTGAAGCAGAAGGCTGGTGTAGAGACCTAAAGTTCTTAAAACAAAAATATGCAATCAAAGATGTTGTATTTGCTATTGGTGGAAACCTTAGTGTTGGAGAAGGTGATAGTGATATTATTGTTCCAAAATACAAAGATTATGGATTTGATCTTGTATTTCATCAAATTGATCTACTTCAAGGAATTGATGAGATTGAAAACTTTGTGAAAGGGGACAAATAGATGAGCCTTTTACAACGAGATAGAGAGATTATTGTATCAAATGAATTTGTTGATAACTTTGATTTTGAAGAGGTAGAAAACTTTGTAAAAAATGCAAACAAAGAACTTTTCATCTCACATAAATTTAAACAAAACAAAGGGAAGACATTAGTTCAACCAAGAGGTGGGTTCCCAACATTTAATAAAATGGAAGCACTATATCAAGAGTTTGTAGATAATGGCGTAGATGTTTTACCTATGACAATTGATTCACACACTAGACTGAACGACTATGGTAGTGCAGCTAAGATGTTAAGACTTAGTGAAGAGACTGAAACTGATCTTTTAAATGGTTATCCACTTATTAACCAAGGGTATAGAATAAGTAGAAAACTTATCACGAAACATAACACACCAATTAGTTTACGTCATGGTACACCAGATGCTAGACTTCTTGTAGAGATGGCTATTGCAAGTGGTGCATTTGAGATTGAAGGTGGACCAATTACATATATTCTACCTTACTCAAAAAACTTTCCACAAGATAAAGCCTTTTTATATTGGAAACATGTAGAAAAAGTTTGTGCCTTATATTCAAAGTTTAATGAGCCAATAAATAGAGAATCATTTGGTCCATTAACAGCAACTTTAGTACCACCATGTATCACTATTGTTATACAAATTGCTGAGATGCTACTTTCTCTTGAAGAGGGTGTAAAATCATTCTCAGTTAGTTTTGCACAAACAGGATCACTTACTCAAGATATCGTAACATCAAATGTACTAAGAAGATGTGCTAAAAAATATGCACAAAAGATTGGTTGTGAAGATGCTGCTATCCATCTAGTTTATCATCAATGGATGGGAGCATTCCCAAGAGATAAAGACAAATCTGATGCATTAATTAATACAGGTGCAGTAATTGCAGCTATGGTAAATGCAGATAAAATTATCACAAAAACAAAAGCTGAAGCCTTTGGAATTCCTACAAAAGAGGATAATGCTGAAGCTGTTGCAAAAGTACAATATACTTTAAATATGTTAAAAGGGATCCCTGCTGTTACAGATGCAGAAGAGGAAGAAAACTTAGAGAGAGAAGTAGATGAGATCTTTGAAGCTATTTTCAATGACCATGCAGATACTCTTTGGAGAAAAGTATTTAATTCAATTAAAAATGGAATCATCGATGTTCCATTCTCTCCTCATATTATTAATAACAATGAACTAATAACTATGAGAGATCCTCAAAGTAATATCAGAATCTATAAAAAAGGAAAACTACCGCTATCAGAAAAAAGTTTTGCTTATGAAAAGTCAAAACTAGATATTGGTGGTGATCCTGATTCTGTTGTAAATCAAATTATCCATGATATAGGAGTAATGCTGTGAAAAAACTACTTGTAGATGTAGGGAGTACTTACTTTAAACTTTGTGAAGAAAATAAAGTATCTCATCACTTTAGAAACTTTGATAAAGATATCTATGATGATCTTTTATTAAAAGCATCAGACACAATTAAAAAATATAATGAAGATGAAATATTTATCTGTTCATCTGCTAATGGTGGACTAAGTACACTTATTATTGGTATGACAGAATCTTTCTCTTTAAAATATGCTGGAAATATTGCATATAATTCAGGGATTAATATTATCAATACAGTACTTGCTTCAAAAATTGATGAAGCTACAATCCCTAGTGATATGATCGATATCATTATACTTGTAGGTGGAATTGATGGCGTTGAAAATATCTATGATGAAAAACTATTTAACTATATAGAAAAAATCCGATACTCAAATATTGTATATGTTGGATCTGATAGTTCAAAAGAATATCTTAGTAGTAATATTCCAAACTTAGTTGTTCTTGATAATATCATCGACAATAAACTAAAGATGAAAGAGGAACAACTAAAAGATTATCTTACAAATCTATACCAACAAGATATTGAAGGTAAAGAAGATATTAAAAACCTTTATAAGATAACATCAAATCAAATCTATTCGACGCCATATGTTGTAAACTGTTCATTACCACATATTAATACTAAACTAGATGTAGTTGATCCATTTATTGTAATTGATATTGGTGGGGCAACAACTGATATTCACTATAGTAAAGATCTAGTTGATGATAATATCATCACAGAAAACCAATACGATAGACTTGTATTTAAAAAACTAGGTGTTTATAAATCAAAAGAGAGTTTAGTATTTAGTGCAAAAAACAATGAATTTGTTTATGAACTTCTAGCATATTTAAACACAACAGAAAATATGCTTGATGAATCAGGTGAAAAAAATACTGAGCTTTTAATGCAACTAGCAATCTTCTTAGTACTTTACAAAGTTTCACACCACCACAAAGCATACTTAAATATTAAACTTGATACGCTAGAATCAATAGTACTAACAGGTGGTATCACTAAAGTTTTAAGTGATGAGCAAATTAAAGAGATTGTAGATTTCTTCTACAAAAAGATTCTTAACTTTCATGTTTCACCATCAATTATCATTGATCGTGATTATGATATTTGGACATTAGGGATGAAGGGGTAAATTATGTCAGTAAATTCTGTAAGAAACTTAGTTGAAATAGCAAATAAAATTTCACCGCAAAAAGTAGCAATTGTTGATAAAAACACTCAATTAACTTATGCTGAAGTGTATACAAAAGTAAATCAAATAGCTTCATATCTTAATGGACTAGGATTAAAAAAAGGGAGTAGAATCGGAATATACTCTAATAAATCTGCACAAAAAGTAATTGCACTTTTTGCTGTACTATCTACAGAGTATGTAATGGTTCCAATTACTAGACTATTAAAAGCTGATCAAGTTCAACATATCATTGATGATTGTGAAATATCATGTATGATAACTGATGAGAAAAAATTCTCTACACTAAAAGAAACTAATTTTGATGGACCAATTTTAACACTTGATTCATTTGATAAAGATCTATTATCTTTTGATGAAATATATAAGTGTTATCCAACTGATTATACTTGTTCAATCAAAGGATATGCAAATGCTGCTATTACATATAGTTTTGCCTCAAGTGGTTTCCCAAGGGGTGTAGTGATCTCTCACAAGAATTTAGTAGATGGAGCAAGAGTTGTTAATAACTATCTTGATATCTCTAGTGATGATGTTATATCAGGGATGTTATCATTTAGTTTTGATTATGGATTAAATCAAATCTTCAGTACATTCTATGCTCGTGCAACTTTTGCTATATATACATTCTTTACACCAAGTGATTTTTTTAACCATCTTATAAATGATAAAGTAACTATTTTAGGGGCTATGCCAGTTCACTTTGGACTAATGTTTGATGAAGATATCCACCGACTTCCTAGTCCAGAACAGCTTGACCATGTGAAAATCATCACATCCTCAGGTGGAAATGTAACTACATCAATGCTGACAAAAATTGAACAGTTCTTCACAAAAGCAAGTTTTTACTCTATGAATGGTCATACAGAAGCATTTAGATCAACATACCTTGAACCATCTCAATTAAAAATCAGACCAAACTCTATAGGAAAAGCTATTCCTGATGTTGAACTATATATTATCAATGATGAAGGCAATGAATGTCAGCCAAGAGAGGTTGGTCAATTAATCCATAGAGGTTCTGGTATCTATAAAGGATTCTGGGGATCAAAAAAAGATACAGATAATAGTTTTAAAAGTATCAGAATCCTTGAAAATGTTTTAGATCTTGAAAATGGACTTATCGATGAGATAGTTGTAGCAACTGGTGATTATGTTTATAAAGATGAAGATGGTTATTTATATTTTGTATGTAGACATGATAATATGATCAAAACAAGTGGGTATAGAATTAATCCAGTTGAGATAGAAACTGTAGTATACGACAATTTCCCTATGGTAGAAAAATGTGCTGTATTTGGAATAGAAAATGAAATTATCGAAGAGGAAATCGTTTTAGTTTATAGTGCAAATGGAGAACTTACAAAAAAAGAGATCCTATTTGAATTAAAAAAACATCTTCCATCATATATGTTACCAACTCAAGTAGTTTTCAAACAAAACTTTCCTATGAAAGCTCAAAGTACAGAACAAGTTGATAAAAAACTTTTAAAACAAGAAGTCCTAAAGTTAGTTTAAATATAAACTAACTTTACCCCTATTAATAATAAGTTTAATATAACACCACACCATGGAATCCAAAGTGGTATATCAATAATCCCTTCAACGCGTCTTTGTTTACTTTTTATCCTAATAAGTGCAATATTTACCAAAGTAAAGATTATTAAAATCAACATACTTGTAAATCCTGCAAGTGTCACCAGATCAAAAAATAATGCAAATAGTATTGTAATAATACCTACAAAAACTGTTGCCCTTATAGGTGTCCTTGTAGTAGGAGATACTTGATCAAAATATTTGAAAAACCATCCTTTTGAGGCTAGTCCATACATAACTCTTGAAGCCATAATAATTTGAATCAATGCACCATTAATCACTGCAAATAATCCAATTAAAGATATCACTATAGCTTTTTCACCTGTAATACTTCTATAAATGTCAGCAAAAGGAGCTTTAGAATCAACTAACTCTTCAAGCCCTAATGTTTGTAAAGATACTAAAACTATTAGTATATATATAATAGTTGAAATAATAAGTGCTAATATAATTGCTTTTGGA
>CBFHVJ010000048.1:0-10165 GCA_965659435.1 uncultured Arcobacteraceae bacterium | reverse complement strand
TTGTTGAAGAACCAAAGGTTGAAGTTGAACAACTTAAAGAAGACAATGAAGTAATACCAGAAGTTGTTGAAACTGTTGAAGTTGCAACTGACACGGTAGAGGGAAAAGAGGAAGAGAAAGGGATTTTCTCTAGAGCATTTTCTAAAACATTTGATAACTTTAAATCTATCGTACCCCAAAAACAAGAGAAGATCGAATTTGATACAATTGAAGAGATGTTAATTGAATCTGATATTGAATATGAGATTATAGAAAAAGCGATGGATGGTTTACCTGAAAAGATCACAAGAAAAGAGTTAAGACATAGACTTGTGATGCTATTTGAACATGCTCCTGAAGTTGATACATCTAATATACCTAAACCATTTGTCGAGCTTATCATTGGTGTAAATGGTGCTGGTAAAACAACAACAATAGCAAAACTAGCAAACTTATATAAATCAAATGGCTCTAAAGTTCTTTTAGGAGCTGGTGATACATTTAGAGCTGCAGCGATTGAACAACTTTCAACTTGGGCTGATAAACTTGATGTTCCTATTATCAAAACAAAACAAGGACACGATGCAAGTGCAGTAGCATATGATACTATTAGCTCTGCTGTGGCAAAAGATATTGATCATGTTATTATTGATACTGCTGGTAGACTACAAACTCAAGTGAATTTAAACAAAGAGCTAGAGAAAATTGTAAAGGTGTGTAATAAAGCCTTAGAAGGTGCTCCACATCAAAAGCTTATGATACTTGATGGTACACAAGGAAGATCAGCTGTTGCTCAAGCAAAAGCTTTCCATGATATAGTAGGTATTGATGGTATTATTGTTACTAAGCTTGATGGTACTGCAAAAGGTGGTGCCCTATTCTCAATATCAAATCAACTTGAATTACCAATTTTTTATATTGGTGTGGGTGAAAAAGCAGAAGATATTATTCCTTTCTCCCCTGATCAATTTGTAGATGGTATTTTAGATACTATCTATGTATAAAAAAAGCCCCTTTAAATAAAGGGGCTTTTTTATTGGAAGTAAAAAGAGAATTACTTTTGACTCTCTTTAAACTCTAAATATTCCTCATAACTTCCAGAGAAGTCTACAACAGAACCATCTTCTTGAATCTCAATAATTCTATTTGCGTAAGCATCAAGTAACTCTCTATCGTGAGATACACAAACTACATGACCTTCATATGATCTTAGTGCTTCACCAAGTGCAATAATAGCTTCTAAGTCCAAGTGGTTTGTAGGCTCATCTAGAACTAAGAAGTTTCTTTTTTCTAACATGATTTTAGAAAGCATCATTCTATGTTTTTCACCACCTGAACAGTTAACTACAGATTTTTCTTGCTCTTGACCATTAAATAGCATTCTCCCAAGACAATTTCTAATCTCACTGATATCAGCATTTCTATCACAATCTCTTAACCAATCATAAAGTGTAATATCTCCACCAATTAAATCAGTAGTATTTTGTGGGAAATAACTTATTTGTGCAGTAGCTCCCCATTTTACTTCTCCAGCATCTGGTTGAATATTTTCCATTAAGATTTCACATAGAGTTGTCTTACCAGCTCCATTTGGTCCAATTAAAGCAATTTTCTCACCTTTTTCCATCATGAAAGAGATATCATTTAATACTGCTTTACCATCATATGATTTTGAGATATTTTTGATCTCTAAAATCTCTTTAGAAATTGGTTTCTCTTGCTTAAATATAATAGAAGGGTCTCTTCTTGAACTAACTTCAATAGCTTGAATATCAAGTTTATCAAGTTGTTTTTGTCTTGATGTTGCTTGTTTTGCTTTAGATGCATTTGCACTAAATCTTCTAACGAATGCTTCAAGCTCTTCTTTCTCTTTTTGTTTCTTATCAAAATCAGTTTGTGCTTGTTTTGCAAGAACTGTTGAAGCAATATACCAATCATCATATGTACCAGTAAATTCTCTAATTTTTTTGAAGTCAACATCTAAGATATTTGTACAAACAGCATTTAAGAAGTGTCTATCATGAGAAATAACAACCATAGTACCATCGTGATGTTTTAGTTGGTTTTCTAGCCATGAGATAGTTTCAATATCAAGGTTGTTTGTTGGCTCATCTAAGAATAAAATATCTGGTTTTGGATATAG
This sequence comes from uncultured Arcobacteraceae bacterium, assembly GCA_965659435.1. Taxonomy (GTDB): domain Bacteria; phylum Campylobacterota; class Campylobacteria; order Campylobacterales; family Arcobacteraceae; genus JADHTT01. The sequence continues at coordinate 8,043 of CBFHVJ010000048.1, read as the reverse complement.
AACTTGTGCTAAAAGAACCTTTACTTTATCACCACCAGTAATTGTAGACATTAAGTCAGTGTGTTGTGATTGTGGGAAGCCAAGAGATTCTAAAATCTTTGTAACTTTAACATCATATTCATAAGTTGGATCTTCTTCACAACAAATAATCTCTAACTCACCAAGTTTTTCACCAATCTCATCTGTATACTCTTCCATATACAATCTTTCTTTCTCTTTGATAGCGTCAAATAATCTTTTGTTACCCATTAAAACTGTATCAAAAAGAGAATACTCTTCATATTCAAATTGGTTCTGGCTTAACACACCAACTCTTTTACCACCTGCAAATTGTACTTCACCTTCAGTGATATCTTCTTCACCTGTTAACATCTTTAAAAAAGTTGATTTACCAGCACCATTTGCACCAATAAGACCATATCTTTTTCCTGTATCTAACTTAAGATTGATATCTTGAAATAAAACTCTTGGACCAAAAGCTTTCTTTACATTTATAACTTGAACCATACTATTTATATCCTATTATTTATCTAATTTGGGGTATTATATCCAAAAATATTTTAGGAAACTTTAATGGCAAAATACATACTTTTTGATACGGAAACTACAGGTATAAATGAGAGTGATAGAATCATTCAAGTAGGTGCAATGATAGTTGATAGTAAAGGTGGTGTAGAAAAGTTTGATGAGCTTTGTTATAGTGATGTACCAATTCCTGTAGAAGCGATGGAAGTACATGGTATAACACCTGATAAAATTGAAGGTAAACCACCCTTTATTGATAGTATGTTTTATAAAACACTACAACAGCTAAATACAAATGAAAACTATCTTATTGCACATAATCTACCTTTTGATCTTGGAATGCTTGAAAAGGAAGGGTTTACAAATCAAACAAAGTTAATAGATACACTGAGATGTGCAAAGCATCTTTTCCCTGAATCTCCTTATCATAGACTACAATACTTTAGATACTCACAAGAACTATATAAAAATGAAGAGCAAGAAGCAAAGAAACATAACATTGTAATCAAAGCACATGATGCTATAGGAGATGTACTTGTGATGAAGCTATTTTTATCTAAACTTGTAGCAAAAGTAAGAGAACAGTTCCCTAGAGTAAATCCTATGGAAAAACTTTATGAGCTTACAAAAGTACCTGTATTTATACAGACATTTAAATTTGGTAAATATAAAGGTAAAAATGTAGAAGAGGTTTGTGACAACGATATCAATTACATAAATTGGATGATGGACAATATGGAATTAGATGAAGATATGCAATATACTCTAGATAAGATTATGGGACATATTTAACTTAATCTTTAAAACACTTCCATTCTTACTATCACTTTTCCCGCCAAACTTTTAGAGATATCTCCTATCTCTATTTTGGTGTTTAAATCATTTACATCAAAAACTGTATAAGTACTATTCGAAAAATTATAAGCTATTTTTTTTAAAATAATTCCATGAGGGTATTTTAAATAGTATAAACCATCTCCACAGTAGTTTTCCACACTAAGATCAATAATATCCACAAATTTTGAGATTGATTGGTAAAGGTTAAATCGTAAACTGTTTAACTCTTTACCCCCTATTAAAGTTTTGTCAATATTAAATGTAATACGTTTATTTTCATCTATATGTTTGAGTGTAATAATTTGTGGAGTAGTCCCTACAGTAGTTATAGGTGTTGCTGTATTGCTATCTATGTTTTCTTTCTTATCCATAGAACTATTATTGTGGATTTTAAGATTAAAAAGTATACTTATATTATCTATATACTTTGCTGGTATGCTTTCTCTTCTAAACCAATTATTAACTGTAGTTAGGTTTACTCCCAAGAGTTCCGCTAGTTTTGTTTGGCTTACCCCTCTTCTTTCAAGGGTTTCTTTGATTAATTCTATTTTATCCACACTATCCACAATAATATCCTTTGATAAATTATGTGGATTATAGTGGAAATATGACTAAAATGTCAAAAGATAAGTGGATATATAGCTTTTGACAGGTGTTAATAATTAACCCTCCTACTCTATTTTAGTCCTTGACAACCCTACCCTATTTAGATATTATTTCATACTATTTTTTACATGGGCTAGACTTGGTTTCGACTGGAGTGGTTCGGTATTAATAGCATGTACGATTGAGCCTCGTTAAAAAGCTCAAATTTTTTAGACGCAAATAATACAAATTATTCTCCAGCTTACGCAAAAATAGCGTAAGTTTAACTTATCGGAGCCTTCGTTCATGCATTGCTATAGTGTGTGTTTTTAGAGGGTCATAGTCTTATAGCTTATCTTTTAGAGTTTGATCAGCTTTAATAGAGACATTTTGATCTCAGCTTAGATACTGCTTTCGGGAATTGTGTTGTATTTAGGTGAATTTTTACAATTCTGCTAAACATGTAGAAGTTAATATTAGGCTATTTTAGGACTGGGGTTCGATACCCCACTAGTCCACCATAGTATTTATAATATTATTTATTATTCTTATCCATTTTAAAACATTGCATTGCGGGCACAGACGTACTATTATCAGCATTACTAAAAACTACCACACATAATTTTGTTTGATCATTTTGTGGTACAAATTCATATACTCTTGGATTGATACCAGCAGTATCGATAGTATAACTAGATAATGGCTTAACCTCTTTCATTGTCATACCAGACACAGTTGAAAACATTCCAGCTTGTAATGTTGTTGTAATTATTAATGCTAATATTATTAAACATATTTTTTTCATAATAGTTCTCCTTTATATAGTATTTTATCATAGTTAATTTTTATATAAGACATTTTTACTCCTTTTTAGGAAAAACACGCAATAATTATCAATAAAAATATAAAAGAGAGACAAAATGGATTTATTTGAAGTATCACCAGCAGTTTTAGAAGCGAACTATAACAGAATGGGTCACGAGAGAATTGATTTTCTAGTAGAGCAAGCAAAAGAACAAATTAAAGAGATATCTCAAGATCAAGAAACATTAAATAGTTATTTAAAAATTGTAGGATTATCAGAAAAAGTAGATGATTTAGTATTATGGGTTATACTTATGTCAAACGATGATGTTTGTTTTGGATATAACAAGAAATTCAATAAAGGCTTTATGGATTTTATTCCTATGAATGACCTATCAGACCTATCGCTATATCTAGCTCATAAAAATAAAAGTGAGCAAATTGATGGTATAGAAAAATTAATCGAACTTAATACTGTATGTGCAAAAGAGATCGACCACCACTGTGTTAGTAGTCTTTTGTATTATATTCAACAAGAAAAACAACAGATGGACTTTTAATTAAGTCCATAATTATCTAATAGTTTTTTTCTAAATTTAATAAAAAATTACACAAAACCTACATAAAAAAATGTTACAATTTCTAATATTAAAAAATCTTATTTTAGGATATGTTAAATGTCTACTACATATAATCAAAAAAACCCATATGATGTAATCATTATTGGTGGTGGTATATCCGGTTCTGCTCTGTTTTATCAATTATCAAGATACACTGATATTAAAAGTATTTGTTTACTTGAAAAATACGATGAAATTGCTCTTTTAAATTCAAATGCTACAGCAAACTCTCAAACAGTACACTGTGGAGATATTGAGACAAATTATACTTTTGAAAAAGCAAAAAAAGTAAAAGTAACTGCTGATATGGTTGTTCAATATTGTTTACAACATGGATATCAAGATTCTATTATGTTCAAACATCAGAAGATGGCTATTGGTATTGGATACGATGAATGTAAGTTTATGATGAAAAGATATGAAGAATTTAAAGAGATATATCCATACCTTGAGGTATATGATAAAGCTAAGCTTGAACAAATTGAACCTGCACTAATTTTTGATGAAAATGGTAAAGGTAGAGATGAAGAGATTGTAGGTGTTGGTGCTACAGATGAATATACAACAGTAAACTTCAAAGCTCTAAGTGATACATTTATAGAAAATGGGAAAAAAGAAAGTGCAGATAAAGATACAGATGTATTTTTCAATGCACATATAGAAAAGATAGAAAAAATTGATGGTGTGTATCACCTTACAGCTGCGAATGGAAAAACATATTATTCTAAAATGGTTGTTGTAAATGCTGGAGCACACAGTTTATACTTAGCACATAAGATGGGATATGGATTACAATATGGACAATTACCAGTTGCAGGTAGTTTTTATAAATCACATAAAAGAATCTTAAAAGGTAAAGTTTATATGGTACAAAACCCTAAACTACCTTTTGCTGCACTACACGGTGATCCAGATGTAACGCTTGATGAAGATACAAGATTTGGTCCAACTGCATTAGTATTACCAAAACTAGAAAGATTTAGAAGTGGTACATATATGGACTTCTGGAAATCATTAAGATTTGATAAGAACATTTTAAAAATTTTCTTAGATCTAATGAAAGATGGTGAGATTAGAAGCTACATCTTTAGAAACTTCTTCTTTGAAGTACCATATTTTGGTAAAAAACTCTTTTTAAAAGATGCTAGAAAAATTGTACCCTCTTTAGATATGGATGATGTAGAATATGCTGATGGATTTGGTGGCGTAAGAGCACAAATCCTAGATAAAGAGAAACAAAAACTTGTATTAGGTGAAGCATCAATTAATACTGGCGAAGGTATTATATTTAATATGACACCGTCACCAGGTGCAACATCTTGTCTTGGAAATGGCTACAGAGATGTAAAAATTGTAAGTGAGTATCTTAATCTTAATTTTGATGAAGATAAACTAAAAAAAGAACTTATTAAAGAGGACTAATATATGGAAAAGATACTTTTAATAACAGATCAAGAAGAATACAGTGAAAATGGTACCGTTTCAACATTGTTTGACAACTATCTTAAAGAGTACTTTGCTGTTCATATAGTATTCTTGACAAAATACAAAGATAGCTTTCAAGTAAAAAATGACCACTTTATTGTTCCTATAGAATATGAAGGTGATATTATTGAGTATCTAGAAGATAAAGAAATTGATATCTCTATTTATTCAGTTGTTATGGTAAGAAATAAGAAAAATATTTTGAAAAATGTTTTAAAAAATAAGTCAAAATATGATTATAAAACAGCATATAGAGTATCATATCCAAAAAGATATCATCAATTAGAACTACTTGATAAAAATACTTTAAGTGGTTGGATAAAAACAAAAATTTATAAATCTAAAATTGTTGAAAGAGATAAGTTAGCTAATCAATGTGACCTTTTCTTACCAACATCAGTAGAAGTTCAAAAAGTATTTTACCCTGATATTAAAACAGAATCTTTTCCTATTTTTCCGGGGCTTAATCCCGATAAATTAAATAAACATATTATTTGTAATGATCAAGTTAAAAAGTTTATTTATATTGGAAGAATGGATGAAACTAGAGAGTTTAATGTGGTTTTAGATTCATTTTCAAAGTTAAAAACTAATAATTGGGAGTTAACTATTTCTATAAGAAGTAAAGAGTATGTTATTAAGCTTCTTAAATCTTATCCAAATATTATCAATAAGATTACACTTACTAGTGCCCATGATTTAGAAGAACTAAGAGATCAGATAAATAAACATGATGTTGGTCTTGCTCTTAATCCAGATATTGCTTTATTTAATACATCGGTTGCAGATAAAGTTATGGATTACTATACATGTTCTGTACCAACTTTAATGACATCAAATGAGAAAAACCATTCTATCTTTTCAGATGATGAAGCAATTTTCTGTGATTTTAATAGAAATTCAATTACATCAAAATTAACAGAAGTTATAAATATGTCGTCTGAAAAGCTAAGTGAAATTGGAAACAAGGGTCAACAACAACTACTTAACAGAAGAAGAAATTATAAACTATTAGCCCAGGAGCTTGCTGATAAGCTACATGAAATAATTAAAAAGTAATTTTGCTATACTAATGCTATAATTTTATGTTAGTTTACATATAAGTAAAAACTATTTTAGAAGGATACTTTATGAACAATACACTTACGATAAAAGACAACAGAACTGAAAAGACAGCGGATTTTCAGATTCATGATTCAACAGCAGGAAATCCAGTTGTTGATATATCTTCTTTGAATAAAGAATTTGGATTATTCACGTATGATAATGGTTTTGGTATGACTGCTGGTTGTACTTCAGATATTACATTTATTGATGGTGGTAAAGGTGAATTACTCTATAGAGGGTATCCTATTGAATATCTTGCAACAAAGCATAACTATCTAGAAGTATGTTATCTTATCTTACATGGTGATCTACCAAACAACGATCAGTTTACAGAATTTGAAACGGATATGAGAATTAAAAGGTATCCAAATGAAGGTATAAAGAAAATTTTTGAAGCATTCCCAGATAATGCTCATCCAATGGCTGTATTAAGTTCAGCCGTATCAGCATTAAGTGCTTTCCATCACCAGCATCTTGATCTTGATAATGAGCAAGAATACCTTGATATGGCAAGAAGAATTATTGCAAAGATTCCAACATTAGCTGCTTATACATATAGACATCATAAAGGTTATCCGTATATCTATCCTGATATGGATATGTACTTTACAAGAAATTTCTTACATATGCTAAGAGACTTTCCAGGTCACTCTGCAGAGGTTAAGCAAGTTGAAGTTGATGCTTTAGATGCAATCTTTACTTTACATGCAGATCATGAACAAAATGCATCAACATCTACAGTTAGATTAGTTTGTTCAACTGGTGCACATCCATATGGTGCTATTAGTGCTGGAATCAACGCTTTATGGGGAAGAGCTCATGGTGGAGCAAATGAGTCAGTTATTGATCAACTACAAATGATTGGTGATGTATCAAATGTTGATAAATATATTGCAAAAGCTAAAGATCCAAATGATTCATTTAAGCTTATGGGATTTGGACATAGAGTTTACAAAAACTTTGATCCTAGAGCAAAAGTACTTAAAGGCTTAAGAGATAGACTTCAACAAGAGTTAGGTATTAGTTCAAAGATGATTGAAGTGGCTAATAAGATTGAAGAGATAGCACTGACAGATGAATACTTTGTATCTAGAAACCTATATCCAAATATTGATTTCTATTCAGGGACTATCCTTTCTGCTATGAATATTGATAGATCAATGTTTACACCAATATTTGTAATTGGTAGAACAGTTGGATGGATTGCTCAATGGATGGAACAAAAAAGAGATCCTAAAAATAAAATTGTTAGACCAAGACAAAGATACATGGGTCCAACAAGAAGGGATGTTTAGTAGTTAGTTTATATAAAACTTAAGCTAAATAAATAGATTAGTTAGATGAATCCTTTTTAATTATTTGTAATTATAATTTTGCAATCAAATTAAAAAGGATATATAATATGTTTACAATTAATGTAGCACAACAGTGTGGTTGTTTTAAAAGAAGTGATTTAGAAAGTGGTGTTAGCTTTGACTCTAAAGATGATGCTTTAATGAAAGCTCAAGAGATGTCAAATGAGATGAATAATGATTTCTGTGGAAAACATAAGTTTTCACTTGCTGAAGATGGTGATAATTTTACAATCTCTTTAGCTCAACCAGAAAGATCAGGTTGTTGTGGTGGCGGACACTGTTCATAACTATAACTAGTTTGAACCTAAAAAAGGGTGAGAGTTTAGAACTCTCACCCTTTTTTTATATCTAATAAAATTAGAACTTAAATAAATTAAGCTCCAATTCCTAGCATTTGATATTGTACATACCAAACAGCACATGATACAAAGTAACCAATTACAATCATCCATGCATATCTCATATGAGCACCAAATGTATAAATACCTGGTAATTTACCCATAACACCAACACCAGCAGCTGAACCGAATGAAATCATCGATCCACCAACACCAGCAGTAAGTGTTACAAGCATCCATTGATCAAGTCCCATAGTAGGTGATGCTTTAAGAACAGCAGACATTACAGGTACATTATCTACAATTGCAGATAAGAAACCAACACCTATATTAGACCAAGTAGGTCCTAAAACTGATGGGTCGTAAACAACGGCTGCTAAAGCTAAC
>CBFHVJ010000047.1:0-10201 GCA_965659435.1 uncultured Arcobacteraceae bacterium | reverse complement strand
AAAGAAGCAAAAGCAATGGCTGAAGAAGCAGGAGCTAAAGTAAAAGAAGGTATCTCTAAAGATGATGCTGAAGCTGCAAAAGCTGAATTAGAAGCTGCTGGTGCAGTTGTAGAAGTAGCATAATAACACTTCACTACAATTTACAAAGTCCATCTAGGACTTTGTGATTAACACACAATATAGCACCTTAAACAAAGGGTATTTATGTACTCTTTGTTTGAGGTGCTTTTGTGCTTTATAATAAAAATAGATTTTCAAATAAGGGTCAGGTATGTTAAATTCTTTAAAATCTGGAAATAGGTTAAGAGTAGATTTCTCGAAAAATCCACAAAAGATTCAGATTCCAAACTTACTACAATTACAACAAAGTAGTTACGATAACTTTTTAAAAGTTGGTCAAGATAATAGAGCAGAAGCTGGAATTGAAAAAGTTTTTAGATCAGTTTTCCCAATTCATGACTCACAAAGTAGAGTGACATTAGAGTTTCTAGGCACAGAATTAGAAAAACCAAAATATTCTGTAGATGAAGCTATGATTAGAGGTATAACGTACTCTATTCCATTAAGAATCAAAATGAGATTAACTTTATGGGATTTAGATGAAAAAACTGGTGAAAAAATTGGCGTAAAAGATATTAAAGAGCAATCTTTATATATTAGAGATATTCCTATGATGACTGATAGAACATCATTCATTGTAAATGGTGTTGAAAGGGTAGTTGTAAACCAATTACATAGATCTCCAGGTGTAATATTTAAAGAAGAGGAAGCTGCAACTGTATCAAATAAACTAATTTATACTGGTCAAATTATTCCAGATAGAGGTTCTTGGTTATACTTTGAATATGATGCAAAAGATATTCTTTATGTAAGAATTAATAAAAGAAGAAAAGTTCCAGTAACTATTTTATTTAGAGCGCTAGGATATTCTAAAGAGGATATTATTAAATTATTCTATCCAGTAGAAACTATCAAGATTAAGAAAAATAAATTCTTAATGGATTTTGTTCCGGCAAACTTTACAGGTAGATTAGAGTTTGATCTTAAAGATGAAAAAGGTAACGTAATTGTTGCAGCTGGTAAGAGGCTTACAGAAAGAAAAGCTAAAGCATTAGCTGAAGGTGGATTAGATTTAGTTGAGTATCCAGTAGAGATGCTAATGGAAAGACACACTGCAAATGCTATTCATGACCCTGAAACTGGTGAGGTTTTATATGATGCATTAACATTACTTGATGATATTAAACTAAAAAATCTAATTGATCTAGGATTTAAAGACTTTACAATTGCAAATGATTTAGCAGAAGGTGTTGATGATTCTATTATTAATGCATTCCATGCAGATGAAGAATCTATTAAGTTATTAAGACAAACAGAAGAGAGCGATGACGAAAACGAACTTTGTGCAATTAGAATATACAAAGTTATGAGATCAGGTGAGCCTGTAACTGCTCAAGCTGCTAAAGAGTTTGTTGAGAACTTATTCTTTAACCCTGAAAGATATGACTTAACTAAAGTTGGTAGAATGAAAATGAACCATAAGTTAGGTGTTAATGTTCCTGATTATGTAACTGTTTTAACTTATGAAGATATTATTAAAACTGTTCAGTATTTAATTAAAGTTAAAGCTGGTCATGGACATATTGATGATAGAGATCACTTAGGAAATAGAAGAATTAGAGCTATTGGTGAACTACTATCAAGTGAATTACATGCTGGTCTTTTAAAGATGCAAAAAGCTATTAAAGATAAGATGACTACGTTAAGTGGTACATTAGAAGATTTAATGCCTCAAGAGTTAGTAAATGCTAAGATGGTTACATCAACAGTAACTGAATTCTTTACTTCAGGACAGCTTTCACAATTTATGGATCAAACAAATCCATTATCAGAGGTTACGCATAAAAGAAGACTTTCTGCACTTGGTGAAGGTGGTTTAGTAAAAGAGAGAGCTGGATTTGAAGTAAGAGATGTTCATCCAACTCACTATGGTAGAATTTGTCCAGTTGAAACTCCAGAGGGACAAAATATTGGTCTTATTAATACACTTTCAACATATTCAAAAGTTAATGAACTAGGTTTTGTTGAAGCTCCATACAAAAAAGTTGTAGACGGTGTAGTAACTGATGAAATTGAATACTATACAGCAACTCAAGAAGAGGGTAAGTTTATTGCTCCTGGATCAATTAATGTTGATAAAAATGGAAAGATAGTTGATACTCTAGTTGAAGCAAGACAAGATGGTGAAATTTTATTAGTTGAAAAAACTAAAGTTGATTTAATTGATGTTTCTTCTCAAATGGTTATGGGAGTTGGTGCCTCACTTATTCCATTCCTAGAGCATGATGATGCCAACAGAGCACTTATGGGATCAAACATGCAGCGACAGGCAGTACCTTTACTAAAGCCAACTGCTCCTGTAGTTGGAACAGGTTTAGAAAAAACTGTTGCAAGAGATTCATGGGAAGCAATTAAAGCTAAAAGAGCTGGTATTGTTGAAAAAGCTGATGCTAAAAACATTTACATTAAAGGTGTAGATGAAAAAGGTCACTTTATTGATTACTATGAAGTAAGTAAAAATGTAAGAACTAATAACAATACTTCTTTTGTACAAAGAACAGCTGTTAAAGAGGGTGAATATGTTGAAGCTGGTCAAGTTATTGCCGACGGTCCATCTATGGATAAGGGTGAGCTTGCAATTGGTATTAATGCAGCAATCGCTTTCATGCCTTGGAATGGTTATAACTATGAAGATGCAATTATACTTTCTCAAAAACTGATTAAAGAAGATGCACTGACTTCTGTACATATTAATGTTAAAGAGTGTGTAGCACAAGAATTAAAACATGGTAATGAAGAGATTACAAAAGATATCCCTGGTGTAAAAGAGGAATCAATTTCTCACCTTGATGAATCAGGTATTATCAAAGTTGGTACATATGTGAAGCCAGGTATGATTATGGTTGGTAAAGTTACACCAAAAGGTGAGATTAAACCTACTCCTGAAGAGAGGCTATTAAGAGCAATCTTTGGTGAAAAAGCTGGTCACGTAATTAATAAATCTTTATATGCATCATCATCTTTAGAAGGAACTGTAGTAGATGTAAAAGTATTTACTAAAAAAGGTTATGAAAAAGATGCTAGAGCACTAGAGTGTATTAAGCAAGAGAAAGATGAACTAGATCAAAAACATCATGATAGACTTCAAATGTTAGATAGAGAAGAAGTTTTAAGATTAAATGACCTTTTATCTTCAGCTGAGTTAGAAAATGATGTAGAGGTAAATGATAAAGTTTACTCTAAAGGTAGTAAGATTGCTGTTGAAGAGTTAGAAAATATTAATAGATTTGCTATGAAAAAAGTTGTTGCTTCTTATTCTAAAGATGTACAAAACGACTATGAAAATGTTAAAGAGAACTTTATTAAGCAAAAAACTGTTTTAAGACAAGATCATGAAGAAAAACTTGAAGTATTAGAACATGATGATATTTTAAAATCTGGTGTTATCAAGCATGTTAAAGTTTATGTAGCAACTAAGAGAAAAATCAAAGTTGGTGATAAAATGGCAGGACGACATGGTAATAAAGGTATTGTTTCAAATATCGTACCAGAAGTTGATATGCCATATATGAAAGATGGAAAGTCTGTAGACGTTATTCTTAATCCACTTGGTGTACCATCAAGGATGAATATTGGACAGATTCTTGAAGTTCACTTAGGATTAGTTGGTAAAAAACTAGGATCACAAATTCAAGATATTTTTGATGCTAAACAAAAAACTTTCATAGAAGACCTTAAAGCAAAAATGTTAGAAATTGCTGATGTTGCTAAGTTAATGGAAGGTAAAGCATTCTTAGAAAAATGTACTAATGATGAATTACTTGAATTTGCAAGAGACTGGTCTCAAGGTGTTAAGTTTGCAACTCCTGTATTTGAAGGTGTAGACCAAGCAGAGATGGGAAAATTATTTGAATTAGCAAAAATCGATTCAGATGGTAAAGTTGATCTTTATGATGGTATGACTGGTGAGAAGATGAAAGAAAGAGTAAACGTAGGATATATGTATATGCTTAAATTACATCACTTAGTAGATGAAAAAGTTCATGCTAGATCTACTGGTCCTTACTCTCTTGTAACACAACAGCCAGTTGGTGGTAAAGCACTATTTGGTGGTCAAAGATTTGGAGAAATGGAAGTTTGGGCACTAGAGGCATACGGTGCTACAGCAGTTCTTAAAGAGATGCTTACTATTAAATCAGATGATATTGATGGTAGAACAAATGCTTATAAAGCAGTTGCTACTGGGGAGAATGTACCAAAATCAGGTGTTCCTGAAACATTCTTTGTATTAAGTAAAGAGTTACAAGCACTAGGGCTTGATGTAGAAATTTATGATGAAGTAGAGGTTGAAGATGAGTAAAGTTGAGACAGTATTACAACCAATTGAAGTTAAAGAGTTAGAAAGACCAACCGATTTTTCTGCTTTTCAATTAAGATTAGCAAGTCCAGAGAAAATCCTTTCTTGGTCAAATGGTGAAGTTAAAAAGCCTGAAACTATTAACTATAGAACATTAAAGCCAGAACGAGATGGATTATTCTGTGCAAAGATATTCGGACCAATTAAAGATTACGAATGTCTTTGTGGTAAATATAAAAAGATGAGATACCAAGGTGTGGTATGTGAAAAATGTGGTGTTGAAGTTATCTCTTCTAAAGTTAGAAGACATAGAATGGGTCATATCGATCTTGTAACACCAGTTGCACATATTTGGATGGTTTCTTCATTACCATCAAGAATTGGTACACTTTTAGGTGTTAAATTAAAAGACTTAGAAAGAGTTCTTTACTACGAAGCATATATTGTAGAAAATGGTGGTGAAGCATACTATGATTTAGAAAATACTAAACCAGTTAAGAAGTATGATATCATTAATGAAGAACAATATAGATCATTAAATGAGCACTTTGAACATACTGGGTTTACAGCTAGTATGGGTGGAGAAGTTATTAAGAACCTATTAGCTGATTTAGATTTAGTTGCTTTATTAGAAACTTTAAGAGCAGATATGGCTGCTACAAAATCTGTAGCTAAGATTAAAACAATTGTTAAGAGATTAAAAATTGTTGAAAACTTTATTAATTCTGGAAATAGACCTGATTGGATGTTATTTACGCAGCTTCCAGTTCTTCCACCAGATTTAAGACCACTAGTAGCACTTGATGGTGGGAAATTTGCAGTTTCAGATGTAAATGATTTATATAGAAGAGTTGTAAACAGAAATAACAGACTTAAAAGATTAACAGAACTTGATGCACCAGAGATCATTATTAGAAATGAAAAAAGAATGCTTCAAGAAGCAGTTGATGCATTATTTGATAATGGTAAAACAGCAAATGCAGTTAAAGGTGCAAATAAAAGAGCACTTAAATCACTTTCAGAAATCATTAAAGGTAAGCAAGGTCGATTTAGACAAAACTTACTTGGTAAAAGAGTTGACTTCTCTGGTAGATCTGTAATTGTTGTTGGTCCACAATTAAGAATGGATCAGTGTGGTATCCCTAAGATTATGGCAATTGAGCTATTTAAGCCACACTTAATGGCAAAACTAGAAGAGAAAGGTTATGCTACAACATTAAAATCTGCAAAGAGATTAATTGAGCAACAAACAAATGAAGTTTGGGAAGCACTAGCTGAGATTGTTGATGAGTATCCTGTTTTATTAAATAGAGCACCAACTCTACATAAACTTTCTATTCAAGCATTCCACCCAACACTGATTGAAGGTAAAGCAATCCAGTTACACCCATTAGTATGTTCAGCATTTAATGCCGACTTCGATGGTGATCAGATGGCTGTACACGTACCTTTATCACAAGAAGCTATTGCAGAAGCAAAAGTTCTTATGATGTCTTCACTAAATATACTTTTACCAGCATCTGGTAGAGCTATTGCAGTACCATCACAAGATATGATTTTAGGTATCTATTATCTATCATTAGAAAAAGATGGTGCTAAAGGTGAGCATAAATTATTAACAAATGTTGATGAAGTTCTTATGGCAGTTGAGATGGGTAAAATTGATATTAATGCAAAAATTAGAACGGCTATTGATGGTAGAATTATCCATACAACTGCTGGTAGATTAATTATTCATAATATCTTACCTGACTTTGTTCCTGAAAAACTATGGAATAAAATCTTAAAGAAAAAAGAGATTGGTACATTAGTTGATTATATTTACAAGCATGGTGGATATGAAGTAACTCCAAGATTCTTAGATAATTTAAAAGATTTAGGTTTCAAATATGCAACACAAGCTGGTATCTCAATCTCTATTGATGATATTAATGTTCCTGGTACAAAAGAGGGACATATTAGTAAGTCTAAAAAAGCTGTTATTGAAGTTCAAAAGCAATTTGATCAAGGTTTATTAACAGAGCAAGAGAGATATAATAAGATTATTGATATCTGGACTGAGGTTAATAATACTCTTGGATCTGAGATGATGGATTTAGTACAAACTGATAAAGATGGATTTAACTCTATTTATATGATGGCCGATTCTGGAGCTAGAGGTTCTGCTGCTCAGATTAGACAGCTTGCCGGTATGAGGGGTCTTATGGCGAAGCCAGATGGTTCAATTATTGAAACGCCAATTATTTCTAACTTCCGAGAAGGTCTAAATGTACTTGAGTACTTTATTTCTACTCACGGTGCTAGAAAAGGTCTTGCCGATTCAGCACTTAAAACTGCAAATGCTGGTTACTTAACAAGAAAACTAGTTGATGTATCTCAGAATGTAAGAATTACTACTAAAGATTGTGGAACGCATGAAGGTATTGATATTACAGATATCACAAATGGTAATGAGTTAATTGAATCATTAGAAGAAAGAATTACTGGTAGAGTAATTGCAAATGATATTATTGATCCAATTTCAAATGAGATTTTATTTACTGAAGGTACATTAATCTCTGAAGAGGATGCTAGAATTGTTGTTGAAGCTGGAGTTAAAACAGTTTCAATTAGAACAGCATTAACTTGTAAAGAAGATAATGGTCTATGTGCTAAATGTTATGGACTTAACCTTGGTGAGCAAAGAAAAGTTAATCCAGGTGAGGCAGTTGGTGTTCTAGCAGCACAATCTATTGGTGAGCCAGGAACACAGCTTACACTTAGAACTTTCCACGTTGGGGGAACAGCATCTGCTACTCAAAGTGAAAGAGATCTAAAAGCTACAAGTGAAGGTTTCATAAGACATTATAATATTAAGACATACATTAATAGAGAAAATAAGAAAGTTATTGCAAACAGAAGAAATGCTGCAATTCTTTTAGTTGAACCTAAAGTTAATGCACCATTTGATGGTAAAGTATCTGTAGAGATGATGCATGAAGAAGCAATTATTACAATTGTTGGATCAGATGAAACTAAAACTTATAGATTTAGAAAATCTGATGTTGCAAAACCAACAGAATTAGCTGGTATTAGTGGTAAAATTGAAGGTAAGATTTATCTTCCATACCTAAATGGTGGTGAGGTTAAAGCTCAAGATTCAATTGTAGAGGTTATTAAAGATGGTTGGAATGTACCATCAAGAATCCCTTATGCATCTGAATTACTTGTAGAAGATTCAACTCCAGTATCTAGAACTATTAAAGCTGATGCAAAAGGAACGGTTAAGTATTACCAATTAATTGGTGATAATGTTGAGCCTCAAGAAAATCTTAAAAAAGGTGATGTTGTTGAGCAAAAAGGTTTATTTGCAATTGTTGTAGATGGAGATAATCAAGAAGCATTAAGACACTACATTGCTAGAGAATCTGTATTAGAGTGTGATAATGATACTCAAGTTGAGAAAGATTCAGTATTAGCTGTTCCTCAAAATGAAGAGCATGTA
Source organism: uncultured Arcobacteraceae bacterium (assembly GCA_965659435.1). Lineage (GTDB taxonomy): Bacteria > Campylobacterota > Campylobacteria > Campylobacterales > Arcobacteraceae > JADHTT01. Next base: position 2,300 of record CBFHVJ010000047.1, on the reverse strand, counting down.
GTTGTAGCACAATGGGATCCATATTCAGATCCAACAATTGCTACAGAAGGTGGTAAAGTATCATTTGAAGACATTATTCCAGGTGTAACAGTTGCAGAGCAATATGACGAATTAACAGGTACATCAAAACTAGTTGTAAATGAATATATTCCTGCAGGAACAAAGCCAGCAGTTGTTGTAACTTCTGATAATGGTGTACAGAAATATGCATTAGAGCCAAAAACTGCACTATTTGTAAGTGATGGTGAGACAATTGAAGTTGCTGATATTATTGGTAAAACTCCAAAAGCTGTTTCTAAATCTTCAGATATTACTGGAGGTCTACCAAGAGTTTCTGAATTATTTGAAGCAAGAAGACCAAAAAATATTGCTATGTTAGCAGAGATTGATGGTGTTGTATCATTTGGTAAGCCATTAAGAAATAAACAAAGATTAATTATCACTAACAATTATGGTAATAAAGTTGAGTATCTAATTGAAAAAGGTAAATCGATTCTAGTACATGAAGGTGAATTTGTTCATGCTGGTGAAGAATTAACTGAAGGTCAAAAATCAAGTCATGATATTTTACATGTACTTGGTGAAAAAGCATTAAAGCACTTTATTGTAAGTGAAGTACAAAGTGTTTACCGATCTCAAGGTGTTAGTATTGCCGATAAGCATATTGAGGTAATTTTATCTCAGATGTTAAGACAAGTTACTATCACAGATTCTGGTGATACTAAGTTTATTGTTGGAGATATGGTTTCTAGAAAAAGATTTAGAATTGAAAATGATAGAATTATGAAGCTTGGTGGAGAGCCAGCACTTGCAGAACCATTATTACTTGGTATTACAAGAGCAGCAGTTACATCTGATTCTATTATCTCTGCTGCATCATTCCAGGAAACTACAAAAGTATTAACTGAAGCTGCAATTTCATCTAAGATGGATATGCTAGAAGATCTTAAAGAAAATGTTGTAATTGGTAGAACAATACCAGTTGGAACAGGACTTCATAGAGATAAAAAAATAGAGTTCTCAGTAAACGAAGAACAATAAAACTATAGGGAACTCTCCCTATAGTATTTCAAAATGGATAATATCACTTTACTCCTAATTGTATTTATAGCACTAGAGCTTTTTGAATCTAATTGGCAAAAAGCTGATACAATGTATGGAGTTTTACATAATAACTATAGAGTTTATAAAAAGAATATTATCCTTTTTTTCTTATTAAATAGTACATTTATATATTCACTTTTTCTCTTAACTACACTTGAACAGTTTTATAATTCTACAAAATTTATATTTTGGATGACAACAATTGTTTCAATGAAATTTATAGACATAGTATTTAAACTTTATCTATTTAAAAAGCTAGATAAAGCTGAAAATATTACTCAATTGTTACCAATTGATATAAAAGTTGGATACACAATTCGATACATAAATGTAATTATTTATCCAATAATGTTCTTTTTCGGAACACTTTTTTAAAAATATAAAAAAAAATTATACTCAATAAGTAACAGTATAATAGAATTAGATTATACATAATATATATATAAGTTATTTATATAAATAACAAAATTAGTTCCAATCCTACTAAACAAGGGATCTTACCATTTAAAGGCACTTTATTGATTTTAATAGCAATTATTTAATATAACTTTTATTTATATAAATAATTAAATTCTAAAGTGTAAAGTAAAGCTATTTCTAATATTTCTTGATATAGAATTGGCTCAGAATTAAAAGAAGACGAAACACAAAAAAGGAATAATATGAATAAAATTATTTTAGGTACAGTTATAACAGCTTCATTTGTATTTGCTGCAAATACAATTAGTTGTAAGCCAGGAGAGGGTGTATCAAAATATCAACTAAAAAATATGATTGAAAATGGGAAAGATGTTACAAAAGTATGTACATCTAATATCTCAGATATGAGTGGTCTATTTTTTAATAGTTCATTTAATCAAGATATTTCAAGATGGGATACATCAAATGTAACAAACTTTGAAAGTATGTTTGGATATAACACAAAGTTTAATCAAGATATTTCAGGATGGGATACATCAAGTGCTACAAATATGAAAGGTATGTTTACACATGCTGGTTCATTTAATCAAGACATTTCAAAATGGGATGTATCAAATGTATCGAATATGATTGATACTTTTTCACATACAATTGCATCAAAGCAAGACTTATCAAACTGGAATGTAGCTAATGTTAAATATGTATATGGAATGTTTGCAAATGCAAATGTAGCAATTCCAGCATATAAATTTTCATCAAAAGCAAATGATCTTTCA
>CBFHVJ010000046.1:9893-10206 GCA_965659435.1 uncultured Arcobacteraceae bacterium | reverse complement strand
TAATCGAATTAAAATTGGAGCTACTACAATCTCTAGTATCTATGATGATTTGTCATTTTTAATTTTAAATCATAAGCAAATATCTAAAAATGAAAATATGAATTTATCAAAACTTATAGAATCAAGAGTAGAGTATTTTAAAATCTTAGCTGATGCTAAACATATATTAATTCAAAAAAATATCAAAGCAAATATAGTTATGAATATAGATCAATTAAAAGCGACAAGATTAATTGATAATCTTATATCTAATGCGATTAAATATTCTAAAATAAATAGTGAAATAAAAATTTGTTTAGATAACAATAAATTT
>CBFHVJ010000046.1:0-9883 GCA_965659435.1 uncultured Arcobacteraceae bacterium | reverse complement strand
AAGATATAAAAGATTTGATAATACAGTTGGAGGATTTGGTATAGGGTATAGTATCATAGCTACAATCTTAAAAGAGTATGATATTAAGATAGATATCGATTCAAAAGTAAATATTGGGACAAAGGTAACCTTAACATGGTAAAAATAGTTTTATTGATATTTAGCTTTATCACTTTATATGCAAATCCATACGAAAACAATTGTCTCTCATGCCATCAAAATGAAAAACAGCTTGGGGTTTTTATGAAACGATATACATTGCAATATAGTAGTGAAGAGAAAATTAAAAAGGCTATATTTAGATTTTTAAAAAACCCTACTCAAAATAGATCTATTATGCCTTTTGACTTTATTCAAAAATGGGGATTTAAAGAAGCTTCAATATTAAATGATGAAGAGTTAAAAAAATCTATAGATATTTATTATAAAAAATATAATCTAAAATCACATATTAAATAAATTTCACAATTATTCCACAATTATTTTGTATAGTTTTTTATCAAAGTAGGAGAAAATAATGAAAAAAATATTCTTAAGTGTATTAGTGATGGTTGTTAGTATGTATGCAATGGGAAATGACAAACCTATGAAAAACTTTAGAGCTGTTCCTATGGATCAAGCTACACTATTAAAAACAGATAAAAATAAAAAATATTGTACAGTTTGTGGTATGACATTACCAATGTTTTATAAAACAAATCATGCTGCTAAACATAATGGTCATGATGAACAATATTGTTCGATTGTATGTGCTGTAGAGGATAGTGTAGTAAATAGTAAAAAATTAACAAATTTTAAAACTGTAGATAACAGTACATTAAAATTTATAGATTCTAAAGATGCTTATTTTGTAGTTGGAAGTAGTAAACCAGGAACAATGAGTGTAGTAAGTAAATATGCATTTGGCACACAAGAAGCTGCTCAGAAATTTGCTAAGAAAAATGGTGGTGAAATCATGAGGTTTGATGCTTTATATAAGTATGTAAAAAAATCTCAAGCAAAAGATATGGCTGCTACTAAAAAAAGACAAGCAAAAGCTATTAAAAAAGGTTCAATGATGTATAAAAAAATGTGTAAAAAAACTGACAAATCATTTAGTACAACAGCAGATGCAAAATCTTTTTTAGTAGAAAGTAAAATTTGTGGAAATATTAAAGGTAAAAAATTACAAGCTATTGGGATGTATCTTGTAAAACGATCAAACTAATGTGATTTATGGAAGAAAATCTCTTCCATAAAGTGTTTATAAAAGCCTTGAGAAAACAACTCTCTTAAAAAATTATATAGTTTATTCTCCTCAAATTAAAATACAAAACTATCTCAGGGCTTTTGTAAGTATTAAATGAAAGGACAATAGATGAAAAAGATTACATCATTAACTTTAGGTTTCTCATTTTTAATTATGAGTTATACTGGAGTCATGCTATACATCGCACCACATGGTAGAATTGCAAGATGGATGGATTGGCACCTTTGGGGATTAGATAAAGATCAATATGCCGCATTGCATATTACATCAATGATAGTATTTCTCATCTTTGGTATTTTGCATATCTATTACAATTGGAAGCCAATTATTAAAGATATCTTTTACAACAAAAGAGTTTGTAATAGCACTTTTAATTAATATCGTTTTCGTAGTGGGAACTTTAGCCCAAGTCCAACCTTTTCAAGGTGTACTTGATATTGGAGAAGATATTAAAAAATCTTGGGCACAAGAGGATCAGATGAAAGCTCCACCAAACTATCTTGGTAAAAAAAGTTTATCTGAATTAGATTCTACTGGATATATAGATCTTGATGAAGCTATAGAGATATTAGAAAGAAAAGGATTTGATGATATTGATTTTGATATTACCATGAAAGAGATTGCAAATGAACTGGATACAAATCCAACAGAAGTCTATAAGCTCATAGCTAAATAATATAATGTAATATTTATATAGTAAAGGCTTTCTAACTTCTAGTTTCTTGTCATATATCAATTTATTTGTCTTTATAAATAGATAAAATTTTATATTATGATAGATGTAAAAAAGTTAACAAAAAAATTTGGTAAAAATATATCTTTAGACGACGTAAGTTGTCAATTTAGCTTTAATGATAGTATTGCTTTAATGGGTGCAAATGGTGCAGGTAAAACTACGCTAATTAGATCTATTTTAGGATATTATCATCCTAATAGTGGTGAAGTCTTAATCAATGGACTTGACCCTATAAAACAGCGTACAGAAGTTTTAGAACATATTAGTTTTGTACCACAACTTCCCCCACCTATTAAACTAAGTGTTTCTGAGCTTATTAGTTATATCCATGCAAGTGCAAAAGTTGATAAAGAGTTAATTATCTATTATTGTAATGAGATGAAATTAGATATAAAATCAAATATGAGTAAATCCTTTTTTTCACTATCTGGTGGTATGAAACAGAAGCTTCTTATTGCAATAAGTTTAGCAAAACAAAGTAATATCATTATTTATGATGAACCAACAGCTAATTTAGATCCAAAAGCAAGAGATGATTTCTATAGACTTCTAAAACAAAATGAAGATGAAAAACTTCTTTTATTTGTTACACATAGACTAGAAGAGGTTGAATCTTTAGTAAATCGACAAATCTATATGGATCTAGGAAAGATAGTATCAGATGAAACAGTTTAGAGTTATACTACTTGCATTTGTATTATCCCTATTGTTTTTAGGATGTGAGAAAAAAATCGATACAGGATTGCATGAAGTTCATTGGGATAGAGATATGTGTGAGCTTTGTAAAATGGTAGTAAGTGAACGATACTATGCTGTTCAAGTAGTAAATCCAAATAAAGGAAAATCATATATGTTTGATGACCTTGGATGTGCAATTCTTTGGTTTAAAGAGGAGCAAATCACATGGGAAAAAGATGCAAAGGTTTATATTGCTGATGCAGTACATGGAAAATTTATAGATGCAAAAACTGCATACTATGATACATCTAGTAGGACACCAATGGATTATGGATTTGGAGCATTTACAGATAAATCTTTAATAGATTCTTCAAAAGAGATTATTGGATTTGATGAAGTAAGATTGAGAATTTTAAGAGGTGAAACTATGCAAAATCCTCTAATTAAACAAGGAAAACTATGAAAAATCTATTTTTAATAGCCTATTTAGATTTAAAAGAATCAATTCGTGCAAAATGGTTTGTGGTTTATTCATTTGTGTTTGGTGGATTGATTGCACTATTTTTTATAGCTGGTGTTACTGAGTCGCAAGTGATGGGATTTAGTGGTCTTAGTAGACTACTACTTATGTATATTCAAATTACAATTGTAATTTTACCGATTTTTATACTTATTACAACTGTTCGTTCAATTTCAGGTGATAGGGATAGTCATGTATTGGAATATATGTTATCTTTTCCTATATCTTTAAAGCAGTATTATTGGGGAAAAATAATTGGTAGATTTATAACAGTATATCTTCCTGTATTACTTGCTATGGTTATAGCTATTATATATGGTGCATTTAAAGGTGCTAGTATCCCTTGGGATATATTCTTTTTATATACAGGCTTACTTTTTTCACTTTCATCAGCCTTTTTAGGAATAGCATTTTTTATCTCATCTTTTGTAAAGTCATCTGAAGTTGCACTTGGGATTGCATTTTTTGTTTGGATATTATTACTTGCATTTATTGATATTGCATTAATCTCATTAATGATGAGTGAAAGATTTAACGAACAATTGATAATTTTTATAGCTCTTATTAATCCTATGGAACTATTCAGAGTAGCTGCAATTTCATTGTTTGATCCAGAGTTAACAGTGATGGGGCCAGTTGCATTTTATATTCTAGATACATTTAAACAAACTACATTTGTATTAATCTCAATTGGATATCCAATTGTATTAGGACTTATTTTTGCCTTTTTAGGTTTTCAAATATTTAAAAGAAAAGATCTTGTTTAGAAAGGGATTAGTATGTTGAAAAAAATTATTTTAGGTTTATTTATTAGTAGTGTATTTGTTTTTGGAGGAGAGGGACATAATCATCTTCCATTATCAAAAGCACCTAAAAACTATATAATGGATTATGATAAAAAAACTGTATGTTTAGTAAGAAAATTTAAAATCTATGAAGATCCAAAATGGGCTGCAAAAATAGAGCTTCAAAATGGGACAAAAGTATTTTTTAGTAGTCCAAAATCAATGTTTGAATTTTATCATCAACCAGGAAAGTGGTATGAGCTTGGTGTAAAAAGTGAAAAAGATTTTAAAGATATTATCGTTACAGACTACACAACCATGAAGCTTATTGATGCAAAGGAGGCTTTCTTTATCTATGGAAGTCGAGCGTCTTCTCCAGCAGGTGATGATTTAGTAGTTATTGAAAAAAGGGATGATGCTGCAGAATTCTCAAAAAAATATAGTGGTAAAAGAATTATGACTTTTACTCAAATCAGTCCTAGTCTTATAAGGTTAATCAACGGAAGAATCTAATGAGATTTCTTCCTCTTCTTTTTTTATTCTCACATTTTTTATTTTCCAATACTTTACAAATGGCAATTAATAATGCACCAGATGGTGCAACTATTAAACTTCAATCAGGAATATATAGTGGAAATATTGTTATCACTAAACCAATAATAATTATTGGTATTGAAGATGATGTGATCATTCAAGGTGAAAATAAAGGTGATGTTATCACCATTAAAAGTTCAAATGTAAAACTTGAAAACTTAACTATTAAAAATAGTGGAAATAGACTTGAAAATCTTGATAGTGCAGTTTTAATAGAAAAAGTAAATAATTGTGAAATAAATAACTGTAAAATAGTTAATAGTCTTTATGGAATTAATATGTCTATGGTTAAAAAGAGCAAAATTATTAATAACTATATCACATCAAAAGATAATGATATAAGCTTAAAAGGTGATGCTCTAAAAGTTTGGTATAGTAGTGATAATATTTTTAAAAATAATTTAATTGAAAAGAGTAGGGATAGTACTTTTACTTATGCTCATAATAATATCATAGAGAATAATACTTTTATACATAATAGATATGGGACACATATTAGTTTAAGTAAAAATAATTTAGTGAAAAATAATTTTATACAATATAATTCAGTAGGTATGATATTAACAGGGGCTAAAAATACAAAGATAGTCCAAAATAGTATTCTGAGTAGTTCAGGTGCTGCTGGTATGGGTCTAGTTATTATTGGTGGTCAAAAATTAACAATAAAAAAAAATAAAATTAGTTTTAATACTCATGGTATCTATATAGATGTTCAAGATACAGAACAAGGGATGCAAAGGTATATAAAATATAATGAGATCTCATACAATAAAGAAGCACTACATTTTCATGCAGCGATTAAAAATAATACAATTACTGGAAATAAGATATTTGGAAACCTGATTGATATAGGAAAAGATGTAAGGGGTAATTTTACAAATAGTAATATAGTGGAATATAACTATTGGGATAGGTATAGTGGTTTTGATAAAGATAAGGACAATATAGGAGATACAAATTATACTGTATTTCAGTATTCAGATAGACTTTACAGTTATAATAAAAAGATTAAATTTTTTTATGGTACACCAGTTTTATCAGCGGTAGACTTTATACTAAATCTTGCTCCATTTGTAGAACCTGTAATACTTTTAGAGGATAAAAAGCCAATAATTAAAATGGAAGATAAGTTTTAATATCTGTTGTTTAGTAGTTTAAAACACTTTGCTTGAGTCATATCAAATTGAAATAGTGTAGCTTTAGTTTTTTCACTTTTATAGATATAAGTGATATCAATTTGTGCATCTAAGAATCGTTTGGAAGATCTACAAACTCCATTAGTTACTGCTTTTTCCATCCTCTTTTTATCATCGCTAATTACTGCTTTGTCATTTTTTGCACCAGTATTTATCTCAAATGTATATACTAGTGTTGTCTCTTTACCTTGGACACTGACAAAGTTTGTGTAAGGATCAATTTTTTTAGGAAGTTCTTTGGATATTTCAGTAGCTGCAAGTTGCACAATAGTTTTGTTTTGAGCAGCCATTTGTTCAGGTGACATATTTTTTTGAGTAGGAGGACTCGCAAACAAAAAAGAAGATGTCAAAAACAGTAATGTGAATTTTCGTAGATCTTTCATACTTAAAATTCTATCACTTAAATGAAATAGAAATATTGATAAAAGTCAATATTTAGAGCCAAACACCATTTTTTATATAATATATTATTGGATAGGCACTTACAACTAGAAGGTATAATAAGTTAAAAATTAATGATATTTTATAAAATTTACTTTTTTCAAAAAAGCTCACTACTATACCAAAGAATGTTCCTGTAAAAAGAAGAGTATAGATTAGATATCCTACATAATAGTAGTCTTTTTGTAAGAAACAAAATGGGCAATGATGAGTAGGTAATTGATAGATATATGTTCCAAAAAATGTGATAAGAGATATTATTGATATAATAAGAAAAACAAAGTTTGTTAATGTAAATAATGATTTTAGTTTAAAAAAGTAAGAGATACAAAGCAGGGAAAATATACTATAAAATAGTGTTAAAATAATACTATTCTCAATTTGAAATATTGATGATATATATGATGTAGTAGAGCTTGAATAAAGTGTTCCACAACAACTAACCATTTTATTGATATCTATTGCATTAAACATCAATAGTTCAATAACAATTTCTAAAATAAATATAAAAAATATTATTAAAAAGAACCCAAATTTAAATTTTGTATATGGAAGTTTTTCATTTTTTGTATCGACATTATGAATAATAAGCCAAAGGGAAAAAAGATATATATTTATTATTTTTAAGATAAATAGGTATGTTCCATAGGTTGTAGCATCTACTACTCCTGCAGCACACATAGCACCTGTAATACTAGTGGAAAGTTTATCAAGTGTAAAGATAAAAAATAAAAATAGTGGTAATTTAATGGCTAGAATATACTTGATAATAGTGGCTGTTAAAAAACTTTGTTTTTCTAATGTGTACTGTAATTTAGTAGTACTATTTATATCCCATTTTAGGAAAATTCTTAGACTTAAAAAAAATGCAATAGTTGTAAAAAATAAAAATATTAGATTTAAAATTTGTATGGTTAAAACTTCAGGGGATAATAGCATTAAACTATCTTTCCTTTATTGATAGTGATAATTTTATCCACAAATGGTAGATTAAAAAATATTGGATCATGAGTTGCAATAATGATAGTCTTATTTTGTGACTTTAGTTTTTCCAAAATAGTACAAAATTCACGTGATAGTTTCTCATCTAAATTTGCTGTAGGCTCATCTGCAATGATGATCTTTGGATCATTTATAAGTGATCTTGCTATTGCAACCCTTTGTTGCTCTCCACCTGAAAGATTTCGTACAGTAGTATCTTTTTTATTTTCTATTTGAAATTGTTGAAGGACATTATCAACTTTCTTTTGAAGCTCATTTTCATCTGGATTTGTAGGAACAAGAGGAAGGATAATATTTTCATTTACATTTAATGTTGGGATTAAATTATATTTTTGGAAAATAAAACCAATATTTTCTCTTCTATAAAGTGCTGCAAATTTGTCAGGAAGCTTTGATATCCTTTTTTGATCTACTATTACCTCACCTGATGTAGGTTTTGATAAAGCAGCTATAAGTGAAAGGATTGTACTTTTCCCACTTCCACTTGATCCTTTTAAGACAATTAGTTTTCCTTCATCAAATTGAAGATTTATATTAGTTAATGCAGTTACTTTATTGTTTGAATTTACTTCATATGTTTTCGTTATATTTTTTAGTTCAATCATTATCTAATAACCTCATCAGCTTCTAAAGTTGCAGTTTTCCAAGATGGGATAATCGTTGCAGCAATATATATAGGAACACTTAAAAAGAATACAAGTGTTAATGTTTGTAGATCGAATACAAATGGTAATTCAAAAGTTGTTTTTAATTGAGAATATCCTTCAAAAATATCACGTAGAAGAGGTGCTTGAAAAATATAAACAAAACCAAATGCTAAAATAGTACCAGTAATATATGCAAAAGTAGATAGTAAAGAAGCTTCAATAAATTTTTCTTTTAAAATATCATCAACTGTCCACCCAATAGCTTTTAAAATACCTATCTCTTTTTTCTCTTCACTACTAAGTCCACTTGCTTTATCATAGATAATGATAAAAAATGTGAATAAAGATATGATAAATAGTGTTAGAAAGATACCACTTTTATAATCAAAAATATTTTGATAACTTACCTTAAGATCTTCATTTGTAATTACTCTAGCATTTGGATAGAGCAGTTTTATTTTAGAAGCTATCATTGGTATCTCTGTTGGATTTTCTATACTTACAACAATGTCTGTTGCCATATATTCATCCATCTCAAATATCTCTCGAATATTCTCTTTTGACATGATGATCACATCATTTGATTCAAGTTGTGTATCACTATGGAAAACACCACCAAGTTCAATCTTTTTGAAATTACCATCTGGTTTGATAAAATTGAAATATTTATCATAATAGTTTTCATGTAAGATTTTTTTTACACCAGGACCTACGACCATAGAGTTGTTTTCTAGATCAAATGTCTTAGCAATAGTTTCAAAGTTACTTTTGTATTGTTTTTCATAACTATCAATCCCTACAAGACTGAAATTAACCCCTGCATTTTCAAAATAGTAATATCCCCAAACTCTTGCAACTACATCTTCTACTCCTGAGATTGAAAGTATCTCATCAACTGCACTTATATCAATATCGTAAGATTTTCCACCTTTTGTATTTTGGACAATAATTTGTGGAAGAGAATCTACTGTTAGATTTAATTCATGTTTAATAGCATTTGAGGTTAAAAATATTGAAGTGAGTAAAAATACTAGTAGGGTAAATATAGTTGTTATAAATAGTGTTTTGGTTTTACTTCTAGAAAGAGCACTTAAAGCATACTCAATAAGATATAGATTTATTCTTTTCATTGATGTAGCCCATGTGAATATGTAAATGTAGATGGAAAGTATTCTCTTAGTGTTGGATCATCTTTATAGATTGAAAACATATTTGATAAACTTCGATGTCTTGTAAATGTAGCCTCAGTTGAAATAGCAATATCAGGTAAAGTGGTTAGTTGTACAAAACTATTTTTTTTCTCTATACTTTCTTTTGAAACACTAAACTTATTTTCAAGATAGGCAATTTCAATTGTAAATAGTCCAATAAGAAAAATGAAAATATAAAATGTAAATTTACTTTTTTTAGTCAAGTGCATAAACCTCGGTTTCTATGATTTGATCAAAGGAAACTATTTTTGATCCTTTATGGTCTATTTTAAATGTTTTGGCATCCTCTTTTTTTGCAAAAGGGATTAGCTCATGACCCATTGGACCATAGATGTCACTTCCTATTACATAATATGCTTTAGTACCATCTATTGCTTTTTGTGAATAGTAATCAGTTACTAGTATTTTTGTAATATTTTTCCTTAATGAGTTTTCATAACTACCCCATTTTAGAGGGCTAAAATAAAACTTCAGAAGATCTTTTACTCCATCAAAAGAGTAATAGTGTACATGATCATTATGTTTGTAGTGTATTTGTGCAGCCCACCTAGGGTATTTGTAGGTAAACATTCCACACACCGGACATTTTTCATTTTCTTTTACTACTACGCGCTCTTTATTTTCTTTAAGCTCACCAAATCTTTTTACTTCCCAAAGATAAACTGAAACTACTTGAAGTTGACCTTCACTAATCTCTCTACCTTTTGACTTTTTACAAAGTTTATTTATCCTAATATCTGCTTTTAGTTCATTTATCTCAAGGTATTTAGTAAGGTCGATATTTTTATTACACATAGAGTTATAGATTCTTTTTCCCATTGGAT
>CBFHVJ010000045.1:0-10266 GCA_965659435.1 uncultured Arcobacteraceae bacterium | reverse complement strand
ATGCAAGTGAAGAGATTGAACAAATTGCACAAAAAATAGAAAATTTTATAAATGGAGTCAAAAAGAATGGGTAATATACAAAGCCTAAGAGGTATGAAAGATATTAAAGATGAAGAGAGTAAATTATTTACATATTTTATCGATGTAGCATCTAAAATTGCTAAAAACTATGGATATTCATACCTTGAAACACCTATTTTAGAAGAAACTGCACTTTTTAAAAGAAGTGTTGGAGAATCAAGTGATATTGTTGGAAATGAGATGTATCAATTTATCGATAAGGGTGAAAATGATGTATGTCTAAGACCTGAAGGAACAGCCGGTGTTGTAAGGATGTTTGTTCAGAATAAACTTGATCGTGCTGGAGGTACACAAAAATATTTTTATCATGGCCCAATGTTTAGATATGAAAGACCACAAAAAGGTAGATTAAGAGAGTTCCATCAATTTGGTTGTGAATCATTTGGTGAAGCTAGTGTTTATGAAGATGCAAATATTATCATGATGATATCTTCAATGTTACAGTTTTTTGGAATTGGATATAAACTACAATTAAATTCACTTGGATGTAAAGAGTGTATGCCAAGTTATAAAGAAAGCTTAGTATCACATCTAAATAAATTAGACCTTTGTGAAGATTGTGATAGAAGAATATCAACAAATCCTATTAGAGTTCTTGATTGTAAAAATGAGTCTTGTCAATCACAGCTAGTAGATGCACCAAAAATCACAAATAATCTATGTGAGTCTTGTGATAGTGATTTTGAAAAATTAAAATCAATCTTAGATCAAAATGGTATTGAGTATGAAGTTGATACAAATCTCGTAAGAGGGTTAGACTATTATACTAAAACTGCTTTTGAGTTTGTAAGTGACAATATTGGAGCGCAAAGTGCTATTGCTGGTGGTGGAAGATATGACAGACTAGTAGAATTTTTAGGTGGAAGACCAACTCCAGGTATTGGGTTTGCTATAGGTATTGAAAGACTTTTAGAACTAATTCAAATGAGAGAAGATACTAAAGAGATTTTATATATAGGTTCTATGTGTGAAGATGCAGTTGACACTGTATTTAAAACTGTAGGGAAAAAAAGAGAGAATTTTGAAGTTATCACTGACTACAAAGTAAGAGGTTTTGGAAAACATCTTAATAATGCTTCTAAAAAGAAAGCAACTTCTGTGGCCCTTATAGGTGAAAATGAATTAAAAGATGGAACAATCTGGACAAAAGATTTAACATCGGGTGAAGAAAAAACAGTAAAACTAGAGGAATACTAATTGCAATACGGAATTGATATTTGGGGTGATGATAACTTTTTTATAGACCAAGGTGTTATAAAAGTTAATCAAGGTATCAATCCCTCTTTAATATCTATAGTACAGTCTATTCGAAATGAAGGAAATAAAGGCCCTTTAATACTAAGGTTTCCCCATCTTGCTTTAAAACAAGTAAATAAACTATATAAAGTATTTAATCAATCTATCAATCAGTATAAATATAGTGGTGGCTTTAACGCTGTATTTCCTTTAAAAGTAAATCAATATCCAAACTTTATATGTCCGTTAGTTAGTGAAACAAAAGATCTTAACTATGGACTTGAAGCTGGAAGTAAAGCAGAACTACTTATAGCCATGGCATATAACAATAAAAATGCTCCTATTACTGTAAATGGTTTTAAAGATAAAGAGATGATCACCTTAGGTTTTTTAGCTAAAAAGCAAGGTCATGATATAACATTGATCCTTGAGGGAATTAATGAACTAGAGACTATTGTAGAGGTTAAAAAAGAGCTAAACCTACCTACACCAAATATAGGACTTAGAGTAAGACTTCATAGTGGTGGTAGTGGTACATGGGCAAAAAGTGGTGGTATCAATTCAAAGTTTGGATTAAGTGCTACAGAGATACTAGAAGCTCATGAAATACTAGAGTTTAATAATCTTTTAGAAAAGTTTACCATGATTCATTTTCATATTGGTTCTTCGATGAGTAAAATTACACCACTTAAAAAGGCTTTAAAAGAATCTGGACATATATATGCCCAACTTAAAAAGATGGGATCAAGTAGTTTAAAGGCTATTAATATTGGTGGTGGATTAGCAATAGAGTATTCTCAGTTTGAACATACAAAAGAGTATTCATTAGAGGAGTTCTCTAATGATGTTGTATTTACACTACAAACAATTGCGAAAAATAAAGCTGTAGATGAACCAGATATATTTATAGAATCTGGCAGATTTATAGCTGCACCAAGTGCACTTTTAGTTGCGCCTGTATTAGAACTTTTTAGTAGTGAGTATGAAGAATCAAACTTAAAACTAAAAGAGAACAATCCAGATATTATTAAAGAACTATATGAATTATACAAAGATATGAATGAGAAGACTGCAAGAGAATTTATGCATGATTCTTTAGAACATTTAGAGTCTATTTTAACACTATTTGATTTAGGTTATGTTGATTTGCAAGACAGAAGTAATGCAGAGATATTAACAAATCTTATTATTAAAAAATCAATAACATTTTTAGGTGTTAATGATTATACAGAATTAAAAAGAATAGAAGATAGAATCCAAGAAAAATACTTATTGAATTTTTCAATTTTTCAATCTTTGCCAGATTTTTGGGGAATAGATCAAGAGTTCCCTATTGTCCCTTTAACACATCTTGATAAGGTACCAACAAGATCAGCAACACTATGGGATATCACTTGTGATAGCGATGGTGAGATACCTTTTGATTCAAAAAAGCCTCTTTATTTACATGATGTTGATTTGACAAAAGAGGAGTACTTTATCGGTTTCTTTTTAACAGGAGCATATCAAGACACTTTAGGGATGAAACATAATCTATTTGTAGAACCACATGATATAAATGTGAAGTTTAATGAAGATGGTATATATAGATTGACAAATTTTATTAAGTCTCAAGAAATTGGGGATATTCTAGAGGATTTAAATTTTAATTTAGAGTATTTTAAAGAAAAGCTTTTAACTCAGATTGATGATAATGAGTTAAATGAGTTGTTGAGTAGCTATTTGGAAGATAATAGTTATTTAAAAACTGTAGAGATAAATTAGGAATTATAAAATGGAAGAAAAACAAACATCACTATTTAGTTTAATCAAAGAGGACTTTAGTGTTCCCAAGAAAAATGACCCAGCATTAAGTTCAAATTTTGATCTATTTTTTAACTATCCAGGGGTATGGGCGATAGTAAACTATAGAATTGCAAATAAACTTTACAAAAAAGGGTTTAAAACATTTTCAAAAATCATTAGTGGATTTAGCCAATTTTTTACAAATATAGATATCCATCCAGCTGCTACTATAGGAAGAAGAGTATTTATTGACCATGGTTTTGGAGTGGTTATTGGTGAAACTTCTGAAATTAATGATGATGTTCTTATCTATCAAGGTGTTACTTTAGGTGGAGTTAGTTTAAGTCATGGAAAAAGGCATCCAACTATAAAGTCAAATACTGTAATTGGAGCAGGAGCAAAAATTCTTGGGAATATTACAGTTGGAGAGCATGTAAAGGTTGGAGCAAACTCTGTTGTAGTTAAAGATGTAATCTGTGGTTCAACAGCTGTTGGTGTTCCTGCTAGAATTATACAAAATAGTTCTGAGTGTTTAGATGATAGATCACTATTTGATCATAGTAATCTACCAGATGTATCAAAAGAGATGTTTACATATTTATTAAAAAGAGTTGCTATTTTAGAGCATGCTATTAAAGAGCATGATGGGATAGATGTATCAGATGAAGATAAAGAACTTGATAAGATCTATGCAAACTTTATTAGTGCAATGAAAGAGGAATAGTGGCTACATATAAAGAGATAATTAAAAAATATACAAATGAGCTAAGGGAAGTAACTCATATCCCTCAAAAAGAGGTGGAGATATTACTTCTTAGTATTTTAGGTCAAAATGTAATATGGCTCCATTTAAATTATGATAAAGAGTGTGAATGTGAACAAGAGCTTAAAAAGTTAGTATCTAAAAGAGCAACTCACTATCCACTTGAATATATTATTAATAAAGCTACATTTTATGGTGAAGTATTTCAGGCAAAAGAGGGTGTTTTAATCCCTAGACCTGAAACAGAGATATTAGTAGAAAAAGCGGAAGCTTTATTAAAAGAGATGAAGAGTCCAAAAGTTATTGAGATAGGTGTCGGAAGTGGTGTAATCTCTGTGATGCTAGCCTTATTAATTGAAGATATATCTATTGTAGCAGTTGATATCAATGATAAAGCACTTGAGCTTGCAAAAAGCAATGCTACTAAACATGGTGTAGAAAATAAAATTACATTTCTTAAAAGTGATCTTTATACAAATGTAGAGGATCAAGAGTTTGATATGTGTATCTCAAATCCACCTTATATAGCAGATGATTTTAAATTAGATAAAAATGTAACATATGAGCCTTCAAATGCACTATTTGGTGGTACTAAAGGTGATGAGCTTTTAGAAAAGATTATAGTACAAACACAAGAAAAAGGTATTAAATATTTATATTGTGAGATGGGATATGATCAAAAAGAACCACTTTCAAAGTTTATCAATAAGTTGAATCCAAAACACTTAGAGTTCTATCAAGATTTAGAAAAATTTGATAGAGGATTTACTTTAGAATTTAAACAATAAATAAAGCTTTATTTTAGTAAAATCACCCAAAATTATTAGAGACAAAAAGGAAAAAAATGATCCAATCTGTAGAAGAATTTAAATCAAAAGTTCAAGATATCCAATCTCAAGAGTGGTATAGACAACCAGTTGGTTTTGGTCTAGCTAGACTTGATAGAGGACAATTAGATAGCAACAAAGTTTTACAAGCAACATACCCAGTAGTAAACTGGAATGAAAACTTTGGTAGTGCAGCAGTATTTTTAGAAGCATTAAAAGTTTCAGGTGCTACAGTTGACTGTAGTGGTACTGAATTAGTTTGTGATATTAATGAAGAGTTTGTATCTGCAGCTAAAGATATTTTTGCTCCATATATTGAAGAAGCAACTGGTACAGCACATAAAAATGTTCAAATTGTTAAAAACCTTGAAGAATTAGATCTAAATGCATTTAAAATGGTATTTATCTTTGAAGATGCAAAACCTGCTACTGTTGAAACTGTATATTTAAAGTTATATGCTTTATCTACAGGAAAAGCTGAGCTTAGAAAAGTTTGTTTAGATGGTGCATTTGGTATTTTAGAAAATGTTGCATGGTCAGGAACTTTACCAATTGAATTAGATTGGTTAAGAGCAAATGAAGTAGCTTTAAAAATGTCTGGACAATATCCTGTAATTGATATGGTAGATAAATTCCCAAGATTCTTATCTCATATTATCCCTGCAGATAATACAAGAGTATTAGATACTGCAAAAGTAAGAATGGGTGCACAATTAGCTGGTGGAACAACTGTAATGCCAGGTGCTTCATATATTAACTTCAATGCTGGTACATTAGGACCAGTTATGGTTGAAGGTAGAATCTCTTCTTCTGCAATCGTTGGATCTGGATCTGATGTTGGTGGTGGAGCATCTATTCTTGGTGTATTATCTGGAACAGATGGTAACCCTATCTCTATTGGTGAAAATACACTATTAGGTGCAAATTCAACTACTGGTATTCCATTAGGTGATGCTTGTATTATTGATGGTGGTTTAGCTGTATTTGCTGGTACTAAGGTATCTATTTCAGATGCTCAAATTGCTAAAATCGTTGAAGCTAATCCAGAAGCTAAACTTTCAAATGTTATGAAAGCAGCAGACTTAGCTGGATTAAATGGTCTTCATTTTAGACAAAACTCAACTACTGGTGAATATTTAGTTATGAGAAGTACGAGAGAAGTTAAACTTAATTCTGATCTTCACTAAGTAAGATAACTTTCAAAACGAAAAGGGTCTAGTTTTTACTAGGCCCTTTTTTGTTGTCTTTTGCTTTTTGTATCAATTGATCGTTTACTAAAGCTAGTAGCTGTATCACTATATTCGAGTAAAAATTTAGGAAGTCTTCTTCCTCCAACTTTTAAAATATCTTCAACTAATACTTTTCCAATGATATCCTTATCACGGTTTTCAACTTCAACCATAAAGTCAAAAAGAAATTTTGCAAGTCTATCAAGTGAAAAGTGCCATGTACTATATGTCTGGTTATAAAGCCAAACTGTAAACTTACCAAATATTTCATAAACACTTTTATCTTCCATCATAAGAGAAAATGTCTTTGTAAAGTTTCCACTATTGTAAACTAGATCCCAATACCTAGCAAAACGTTTCATAAATTGCATTTTTTCAAAAGGTATAAGATTGTTTTGTAATATATCATATGGTGGAATATCACTATATACCATACCGTGAAGCTCATCATGTCTATTTAAAGTGGTTCCAGAGAGTTTCTTTAGAACTCCTAATTGAATTTCACTCTTACTTAGTTTATATAAATAATCAAGATTTTCACCAAAGCTTTCACAAGTTTCTCCTGGAAGACCGATAATTAGATCTAAGTGTATATGTGCATTTGTTTCATTTTCTAGAAAATGGATATTTTCTTTGATCTTTTCAATCTTGAGATTTCTTTTGATATTTTTAGCAATATCTTTTTTAAGTGTTTGAAGTCCAACTTCAAGTTGAAGTGTAGTAGGGGGGAATTGTTTAATCTTCTCTTTTAAAGGAGCTGGAAAGTTGTCAGGTATCACTTCAAAATGTGTCATAAAATGTTGATCTTTTCGCTCTAAAAAGAAATCAAGAATCCTAGTAGCTGATTTGATATCAAGATTAAATGTCCTATCGATGAATTTGAAGTTTCTTACACCTTTGTCCCAAAGAATTGATAGTTCATTTAAAAATATATCAATATCAAAGTTTCTTACACTTTTATCTATGGAACTAAGACAAAACTCACATGAATAGGGGCATCCACGAGATGCTTCTACATAGATATATCTATGTGCTATGTCATTTTCATTATAGTATTGATAAGGAAGTTGTAAAGTAGGGATATCTACCATTTTTGGAGCAAATATTCTTTGCTCTATCTCTTTTTTATCTAAGATATCTTTACATAAAGTATAAAACTGCTCTTCACCTTCACCTTGTATGATATAGTCTGCATCATCTAAATTTACTCTAAATGGTTCATAACTAACCTCTGGACCACCTAGTACAATAGTAATATGTGGTGCAACTTTCTTTAAAGTATGGATAAGTTGTGATACATCACTAGCATTCCAGATATATACTCCAATTCCTACTATCTTAGGATTGTGAGAGAGTATTTGTTCAACTAAGTCTTGAATCTGACTTTTGATAACAAACTCTTCAATAACAGCTTGATCTTGTAGTTCATGAAGATTAGCATAAAGGTATCTTAGTGCTATTGAGCTATGGGTATATCTACCATTTAATGTTGTTAAAACTATATCTTTCAAAAATATCCTTTAAAATATATCTGTAGTTTGTTCTAATTTACTTTTATCAAAGTGTGTATAGATTCTACTTGTATTTATATCTGCATGTCCTAATGACTCTTGTACTAGTATCAAATCTTTACTATTTTGATAAAGTAGTGTAGCAAAAGTATGCCGTAGCATATGTGCACCATTCTTTTCTTTTCGTAAACCAGCATTTAAAAGGATCTTTTCTACAAGACGACTAATATAAGCTTGGGTTAGTTTATTTCCTTTTTGATTACATAGAAGTAGATTTTCTTCACAACATCTATTATCAAGCCAATTTGATAGATCAGTTTGAATTATTCTGGCTTTTATCATTACAACTCTAGGTTTATTCCCTTTACCTCGTACTTGAATAATATATGCATCATCTTCTTTGATAAAGTCTTTTATATTGATATTTATAGCTTCACTAACTCTTATACCTGTATAGAGGATAATTTTGATCGTTAGACGATTTCTAGCAGCTAGAGTAGGGTTTTTAAACTCGTAAGTATCTATAGCTGCAATAAATCGTTTCACTTCATCTTTATTGAGAAAAGAGGGTAGTTTTGTACCACTTTTCCCACCTAAACCACCCCAGTTTTTAAGCTCAATACCATATCTATATGCTGTACCATTTTCCTCTTCATTTTGCTTATCAATATAGCCAAAAAAACCAAGTAGGGCTATACGATGGTTTTTTTTAGTAGCATCAGAAAGGTTTGCAGTTGTTGATGCTAGAAAATCACTAAGAAGCTCTTCATCAATCTCTTTCATACTTGATGCACCAAATTGTATTAGATAATGATAAAGCTTTTCTAATGGTAAGTAATATACATGTACACCATTTATACCAAGATTTCGAATCTCTTTGATTAAAATTTTAAGGTCACCAATATCATCAAAACCTTTAATAAGCTCTTGAATAATTTGTGCAAGTCTATTTGAATCATTAACTTGTCTATTAGATAATGATGTAACTTTGTTACGTATAAAACGGCTAAGCCAGAATAGATATGTATTACTAAATGTCTTTGCAAAGTCTAATGAATATCTCATAATAGAAGTATATCTAAAGTAATATTAATCTATTAGTATTGGAAACCGTGATTTCCAAACTATTTTATATAGAAGCAAATAGAGGTAGAAGTATACCCCTATTAGATAAAATTAGTCTAGTGTATCAGTTGCAACTAATTCAATTCTATCTTTTGATGCTTTTACAACTGTAACATCGATCTTTTGTCCTACATCTAAAACATCGTTAACATTTTTAATTCTATGTTTTGCAATTTTAGAGATATGTAATAGTCCTTCACCACCTTTTGGTAATGATACAAATGCACCAAAGTCTACAATTCTTTCAACTTTACCTGCATAGCTAGTATCTACTTGATACTCTTTTGTAAAGTCTATCTCTTTTCTACTACCTGCTGCACTATTTGATGAGATATTTTTGATATGCTCACAAGCATCAAGAACTTTTTGTTTATTATCACCACTTACTTTAACATTTCCACTATCTCTGTCAAGGTCAATTGCTACTTCAAACTTCTCGATAATCTCTTTAATAGTTGAACCAGCTTTTCCAATTACAACCATAACTTTTTTAGGGTCTATTTTAAATTGCTCAATTAAGGGTAATGCTTTACTAGGAACAATCTCTTCAGCTGCTTCTTCCATTAAAGATAAGATATGCTCTCTACCCTCTTTTGCTTGTAAAAGTGCTTCTTTTAGTACATCTAGTTCAATTCCACCAAGTTTAATATCCATTTGAAGTGCTGTAATACCTTTTCTAGTACCTGCAACTTTAAAGTCCATATCACCATCATGATCTTCTAGACCCATGATATCAGTAAGTACAGCATGTTTTCCATCTTGGATAATTCCACCCATAGCAACACCAGCAACTAGATCTGAAATTGGGATTCCTGCAGCTTTTAATGCAAGTGAACCACCACAAACAGTAGCCATTGAAGAACTACCATTTGATTCTAGAATTTCAGAAACTAATCTAATAGTATCAGAATAGTCAATATCAATAGATGGCTCTAATGCTCTTTTCCCAAGGTTACCATGACCAAGCTCTCTTCTACTTACACCAAATACTGGTTTTGCTTCCCCTACACTAAATCCAGGGAAATTATAATGAACCATAAATCTTTCAATATCAGTAGATTTACTTGTAAGAGATTCAAACATTTGACCATCTTTAGGTCCTGCAAGAGTTGCTACTACAAGTGCTTGAGTTTCCCCTCTTGTAAATAGACAAGAACTATGTGTTGATGGTAAGATATTAGTCTCAATAGAGATAGGTCTAACATCTCTTAGCCCTCTTCCATCTGCTCTAACGTTATCATTGATAATCATAGATCTTACAATCTCTTTTTTAACAATATTAACAGCCTCATAGATTGTTTCATATGTTAGTTCATTTGTTGTACAATAATCTTCTTCTAAGATACTATTTGAAATAAGCTTTAAGCTATTTGATCTTTCACTTTTTGCTAGTTTTGAAACGGCACCTTTAATCTCATCATTAAAATTATCTCTTACATATGCGATAACTGATTCTTCAATTGAGAATTTTTTTAACTCAACTTCAGCTTTTGTTTTTGCAATTGGTGTAAATGTTGTAGAGTAAGTATCTGAGATCTCTTTAATTTTAGTAGATGCTAAAGAGATAGCTTCAACTAAATTATCTTCATCCATCTCATTTGTATTATGAATTTTAACAAACGCTTCAATGTCAGCTTCAACCATCTCTTCAGATGCTGAAGTTTTCATCTCAATCATTAATAATTCATCAGATGTACCAGCGATATATA
>CBFHVJ010000044.1:2860-10355 GCA_965659435.1 uncultured Arcobacteraceae bacterium | reverse complement strand
TGAAAATTCTTTTACGGTTGAAAGAAAAAATGAAACTACACTTAAAATAATTAAACTAAAAATAACAAAATTGATAAACTTCCCAAACTTATGTAGTGAGGGTTTTTCTAAAATTAAATATATTTGATTCAACATGTTTGTATTGTAGCTAAATTTGATTGATTTTAAAGTCAAAGTGTAAAGCTCAAATTTGATAAAATACAGCTTTTATAATAGTTTAAAAGGTTTAATAGATGAGCGAAAGCAAAGATTTTTTACGTGTTAAAGTTGAAGAGGACTTAAAGTCTGGAAAATATAGCAAAGTTGTTACAAGATTCCCACCAGAACCTAATGGATTTCCTCATATTGGACATGCTAAATCAATTTGTATAAACTTTGGTATTGCAGCTGATTATAAAGGAAGCTGTAACCTTAGAATGGATGATACAAATCCAACTACAGAAGACACAAAATATGTTGAAGCTTTAAAAGATGCTGTACAATGGTTAGGATTTGAGTGGAATGATGATGTACGATATACTTCTAACTACTTTCCAAAACTATATGCTTATGCTATTGAACTTATTAAAATGGGAAAAGCCTATGTTGATAGTGCTAGTGAAGATGAGATAAGAGAAAACAGAGGTACAGTTACTCAAGCTGGTAAGCGTAGTAAATATGCAGACAGAACTGTAGAAGAAAATCTTGAGCTATTTGAGAAAATGAAAAATGGTGAGTTTAAAGATGGTGAGCATATTTTAAGAGCTAAAATTGATATGTCAGCTTCTAATATGCAACTTAGAGATCCTCTTTTATATAGAATTAGACATACACATCATCATAGAACTGGTGATACATGGTGTATCTATCCAATGTATGACTTTGCACATTGTTTATCTGATTATACAGAAGGTATTACTCATTCTATTTGTACGCTAGAATTTGAAAATAACCGTGCAATTTACGACTGGGTATTAGAAACATTAAACTTACCAAAACCAAGACCATACCAACATGAGTTTGCAAGACTTGGTATAAACTATACTGTTATGAGTAAAAGAAAGCTATTAGAGCTTGTAAATGAAAATAAAGTCAATGGATGGGATGATCCAAGACTTCCTACTATAGCTGGATATAAAAGAAGAGGATATACACCTGAATCAATTTTAAACTTCTGTGATCAAATAGGTATTGCAAAAGCAAATTCTATGGTTGATGTTTCTCAATTAGAGTTTTGTATTAGAGATGATCTAAATACAAAAGTACCAAGAGTTATGTGTGTACTTGATCCACTAAAAGTTACTATAGAAAATTATGAAGGTAGTGAAGATATTGATGCTTCATACTATCCAGTAGATGTACCTAAAGAGGGATCAAGAAAAGTACCATTTTCTAAAGAGATATACATAAATCGTGATGATTTTTGTGAGAATCCTCCAAAAGGTTATTTTCGTTTAACTCCAAATCAACCTGTACGTCTTAAACATGCTTATATTATCACTTGTAAAGAGCTTATAAAAGATAATGAAGGAAATATAGTAGAGATAATAGCTACATATAACAAAGACTCTAAAAGTGGTTCAGATACTAGTGGTATCAAAGTAAAAAGTGCAATCCAATGGGTAGATGCAGATCAAGCTAAAAAAGTTGAAGTAAGGGTATATGATAGACTATTTAAAGATGAATCACCACAAGGGATAGAAGATCTTAATCCTGATTCTCTAAAGATTATAAAAGATGCTTTAATTGAACCAGCTGTGATTATCGAAAAACCTGATGTAAGATTCCAGTTTGAAAGAGAAGGATACTTTTATGCTGATCCAATTGACTATAGTGATACTCATCCAGTATTTAATAAAATAGTTGGACTTAAAGACTCTTGGGGTAAAAAAGAAAAATCACCTAGAAGAACACCTAAAACTGAAACTAAAAAAGCTCAAATAGATGGAGAAGTTACACCTATGAGTGAAGCTGAACAAGTTTTATTTGACAAATATACAAGTGAGCTTGGATTAAATAATACAGTTGCAGATATATTAGCTAGAGATGAAAAGCTTTCAGCATTTTATACAGATGCACTAAATTCACTTAATAGCCCTATAAATCTTGCTAATATAGTAGCAAATGAAGTAGCTAGAGAATTAAAAGAAAAAGATATCTCTGAATTAAAATTTACAGCCCTACAAATAGCTGAACTTGTAAAGATGATAGATGAAGAAACTATTTCAAATAAGATCGCTAAACAAGTATTTGAAGAGATGGTTAAATCAGGAGATAATCCATTAAAGATTGTAGAAAATAAAGGATTGATACAAATAAGTGATCCTGCACAAATTTTACCTATAATTGATGAAGTGATTGAAAACAATCCAGATAACGTAACTAAATTTAAAGATGGGAATACGAAACTATTAGGTTTTTTTGTTGGTCAAGTACTAAAAGCTACAGGTGGAAAAGCAAACCCTAAAGTAGTAAATGAGCTAGTTGCTCAAAAGCTTCAATAAACTTTAGATATCACTAAAGCTCGCAAAAGCATTTTCAACACTTGGAATGCTTTTATAGCTAGTTTTTGTGAATCTCACTTGTTTTGTTTTAAGATCACACACTGCAATTTTAAAACTAGAACCCATAAATGGCTCTACAATACAAATTATCTTATCTTCAATCTGTCGTGTTGTATAAATAGTACCTTTCAATGATGAAAAAAAGTATTTAGGATAACTTAATGGTGTTATCTCAACTATATCTATAGTTTCTTTATTTTCAAGAGTTTGCACTATAATCATAGCATCTTCATAACTTTCAAATTGTACACACCAGTCATCAAAGTTTTTATTAAAATGTTCTAGATCCTCATCTAGAAAGCCACCAGCTAATGATTGTAAAGCAAATATTGACATAGAAAACACCTCTAAATATACATTTTACTTTAAAAAAAGCAAAAAAAAAGCTTCTAGATAAAAGAACCTATGTTCAAATATCTAAAAGCTTTTTATGGCTCCGGCACCTGGATTCGAACCAGGGACCAAATGATTAACAGTCATCTACTCTACCACTGAGCTATGCCGGATTAAATAAGTGCTGGAATTATAAAGATTTTTTTGAATATTGTCAATAAAAAATAGCTTAAATTTTATAAATTATACACTTTTATAGAAATTTATTCCACCAATAATTTGTTCTTGGATGATTTTCTTTTCTATTAAATAATTTAGTATACTTTTTGATGATAAATCGAATGTGTTTTCTATATCTTCTTTAGTTAAAGGTCTCATCTTTAAAAGGTTAATTATTTCACCTTCTGTAAATCTTTGAAGTGATGATGGTCTATTTTTATAAGCAATTGTTACAGGGAGATTTTTACATCTATTTGCAACACTTTCTAAAGTATCGTATGATATTGGTTGTACATCATAAGCAGGTGGTCTATCAATTGTACCTAAATCAATTCTATTAGGTTTTATTTTCTCATATGCTTCTATAAGAAGATCTATCTCTTCACTTGAATCATTTAAATCTTTTACAAATAATGTCTCTAATACTAATGTTTTATCAAATTTATTTCTAAATTCTACTAAACCATTTACAATACTTTCTATACACACATTTTTATGTGCTCTATCAAGCTTTTTAAAACATTTTTCAGATACACAATCCAGTGATAACTTTACTATATCAATATCTAATAATATATCTTGAATAGTTTGATCATAAATATTAGCACCATTAGAAAGTATTAAAAGCTTTTTATCACCCTTAATACCATTTAGTTTAGATATTAGCTCTTTAAGGTATGGATATAGTGTCGGCTCACCATTTGCTGTAAGTGTAATCACATCAATATTTGGATGTTTTTCTAGTGAAGTTTTTACTTCTGTTAAAATTGTATCAGGATCTATTGAGATTGATTGTTTATCAACTGTTTTTGCAGGAGCAAGTTCACAGTACAAGCAGTCAAAATTACACTGCTTGATATTTGAAGAGAGGTCTATCCCTAAACTCATCCCAAATCGACGAGATGGAATAGGACCAAAAGTATAATTCATACTACTTTTTACTAACTCTTTGACATTCACTTACAAAGTGTTTTGCATTTTCTACAGGTACATCTGGTAAGATACCATGTCCTAAATTAAAGATATGTCTTTTTCCATCCATAATTTCTTGTATACCTTCAACACAGGCTGTAGTAGCCTCTTTAGAGTAAAGTCTACACGGTTCCATATTTCCTTGAAGAATGTATTGGTCACCTAACTTTTCTTTTGCTAGTGCCATTGGAGTTCCCCAATCTACACCAAATACATCAAAGTTTCCATATACTCCACCACTAGAGATAAATGCAGATACACCTTTAGGGAACATAATTACAGGGATATGTGGATATTTTTCTTTTAAATATTCAGCGATCTCAACCATATATTTCCAACTGAACTCATCATATTTTGATACTTCAATTGCAGCAGCCCATGAGTCAAATATTTGAACTACATCAACACCAGCTTGGATCTGTTTTTCCATATATAGTTTTACTACATCAGTTACTTTTCTTAAAATATTATGTAAAAGCTCAGGATTTGAATACATCATCTTTTTACAGATATTATATGTCTTAGTCCCCTGCCCTTCAATCATATATGTAGCAAGTGTCCAAGGAGCACCAGTAAAACCGATTAAAGCTATCTCATCTCCTCTTTCATCAAGTTGCTTTCTTAATAACTCAATAGTTTCATAAACATATGTTAATCTACTAGCAGCATCTTCACCACCAAGTAATCTATCTAAATCTTCTTGTGATTTAATTGGATCACTAAACTTAGGTCCTTCACCTGTAAAGAATCCTAAATCCATACCCATTTCATCTGGTATTACAAGGATATCACTAAATAAAATTGCAGCATCAACTCCAACAATATCAAGTGGTTGAATAGTTACTTCAGCAGCTTTTGCTGGATCATGACAAAGACTTAAAAAGTCTCCTGCCTCTGCTCTTACTGCCATATATTCTGGAAGGTATCTTCCGGCTTGTCTCATCATCCATACTGGTGTGTATGGAGTTTCTTTTCCTAGACATGCATCAACAAAAATTTTACTCATATTTTCCCTTTAAATTTATTTCTTTCCCACTTTACCTAAAAAGTATAATCCAATTGATAATGCTGTAATTGATAATGCAAAATACATCATCTCTAAAGCTGTATTATATTCCATATGCAGTACTTTCTGGAAAAAACTAACTACAAGTACCATTACAATTACTTTTGCAATTTTATCTTTTAATTGATCAAGTGATGTGATATTTAATATTTTATTATCATCATCTTTATCTCCTGCAGCATCAATATTAGATATAAATAGTTCATATAATCCAAAAGAAAATATAAACATAACTACAGCAATAAGATATAAATCAACTGCACCAATAATACCAGCAACAATATCCTCATGAAAATGTTCTGGATGTGCATGTGTAATAATTGTATTAATAACATATGCAGCAACATTATAGATATCCATAGAAGCTACAATAAATAATATAAATGCACCAATTAAACCAAAAATTACCGCTAGTATAATAACTAGTCTACTCTTCCAAATAGCAGCTTCAAAAATTCTTTCTAACATTTTAAATTAGTCCTCTAGTAAGATCCACTTTTGTGCAATTCTTACAGCATTTGTTGCTGCCCCTACTCTTACTTGATCCGCAACATTAAAGAAGTGAAGTACATTTGAAGCATAGATATCTTTTCTAAATCTACCACAAAGTGTAATATCTGTATCTGTTGTCATAATTGGCATAGGGTATAAACCTTCTGGTAAATTATCTACAACTTCTACATTTTCAAAATTATGTACTGCATCTTGACATTCTTTAACATCTACATCTGTACCATCTTCGAATGTAACTGTTATAGACTCACTATGACTTCTTAAAACTGGAACCCTTACACAAGTTGCAGCTACTTGAACCTCTTTATGAAGAATTTTTTGAGTTTCATAAACCATTTTCTCTTCCTCTTTTGTAAAACCGCTCTCCATAGCTTTATCAACTTGAGGGATTACATTAAGAGCAATTTGGTGAGCAAATGCTTCTTTTGGAGATGCATCTAATTGGAATGCAAAAAAATCTTTCATCTGCATAACTAACTCTTCCATACCAGCTTTTCCAGCACCAGAAGTTGCTTGATATGTTGATACATCAACTCTTTTAATACCATATAAATCATCTAAAGGCTTTAAAGCTTGTACCATTTGAATAGTTGAACAGTTTGGATTTGCAATAATTCCACTCTCCCTCCAGTTTTCAATATCCTCTGGATTTACTTCTGGTACAACTAAAGGAACCTTAGGATCCATTCTAAAGTGACTCGTATTATCTATAACAACTGCACCACTTTCAACTGCATATTTTGCATATTTCTCAGAGATAGAACCACCTGCACTAAAGAAAGCGATATCTACGTCATGCTCTTCAAAGACTGTATCAGTTAGTTCAACTACTGGATATTGTTCTCCATTAAATTCAATATTAGTACCAACACTATTTGCACTTGCTAATGGTAAAAGCTCATTAATTGGAAATTTTTGTTCAGATAAAACTCTAAACAATTCTTCACCAACTGCTCCTGTAGCACCAACAACTGCTATATTAAATTTTCTACTCATTATTTTCTCCATCTGAATTTAATAAATTTCTCTCTTCTAGATCAATTCCTGTAGCAACATCTGCTGTAGTAATGTCTAGTTCATCATCTTTCTCTTTTGGACATTTAGCAATAGATACCACTTTATCACCTTTGTCAACATTTACAATTGTTACACCACTTGTATTTCTACCAGCTTTTCTAATTGTGTTCATATCAACTATAATCATCTTACCAATTGAAGTAAGTGCCATTAAGTCTTGTTCTTCATCTACAAGTACATTTCCAACTACTGTTTTACCAGTTTTAGGGCTTAACTTCATAGATATTACACCAGAACCTGCTCTATTTGTAAGTCTATATGCTTCAACTTCTGTTCTTTTTCCAACACCTTTTTCAGATACTGTTAATAATTCTTGTTGCTCATTTTCAATAACTTCAGCATCTACAACATAATCAGATTCATCTTTGAACTTAATACCTCTAACACCTCTAGTACTTCTACCTTGTGTTCTAGTTTTTTCTATTTCAAATCTAATAACTTGTCCAAATGCTGTAAATATCATTAGGTATTGAGACTCTGGGAATGTAATTTGTGCTGTTACAATCTCATCTTCATCATCAAGAACAATTGCTCTTACACCATTACTTCTAATATTACTAAAGTCATTTAATGCTGTTCTTTTAACAATACCATTTTTTGTAAAGAATGCTAACGACTTCGTCTCATCAAAGTCTGTAGTTGGGATAATTGCCATAATCTTCTCATCAGGTTTAAGATCGATTAGATTAACAACAGCTTTTCCTTTAGCAGTTCTACCAGCCTCTGGTATTCTATAAACTTTTAGCCAGTATAGTTGACCAAGATTAGTAAC
>CBFHVJ010000044.1:0-2850 GCA_965659435.1 uncultured Arcobacteraceae bacterium | reverse complement strand
ACAAACATTAGTGTATCATGCGTATTTGATACGAAGAATCTTTCGATGAAATCATCATCGTGAGTTGTTACAGCAACTTTACCTTTACCACCTCTTCTTTGCTTTTCATAAGCTTTAATCGGTACTCTTTTTACATATCCATTATGCGTAATAGTCACTACCATTGGTTCATTTGGAATTAAATCTTCAATATCGATATCATCATAGCTATCTTCAATATCTGTTAATCTAGGAGTAGCATATTTTTCTTTTGATTCAACTAGTTCCTCTTTAATAATTTCATTTAATCTATCTTCAGATTTCAAGATTAACTCTAATTCAGCGATTAAAGCCATAAGTTCTCTTAATTCATTTTCAAGCTTTTCTCTTTGAAGACCTGTTAATCTTCCAAGTCTCATATCTAAAATAGCTTGTGCTTGAATAGCAGATAAACCAAATGTATTAGATAATTGCTCTTTTGCATCTGCATCATTAGCACTATTTTTAATAATTCTAACAACTTCATCAATATTATCAAGAGCGATTTTTAATCCCTCTAAGATATGTGCTCTTGCTTTTGCTTTTTCTAAATCAAAAATTGTTCTTCTAATAATTACAGTTTTTCTATGAGATAAGAAAACATCTAAAATCTCTTTTAATGTAAATACTTTTGGCTCTTTATTGTATACAGCTAGAAGGATAATACCAAATGTTGTTTGCATAGGAGTTGCTTTGTAAAGATTATTCATAATAATCTCAGACATAGCATCTTTCTTAAGCTCAATTACAACTCTTGTACCTTCCCTGTCTGATTCATCTCTAACTTCAGAGATACCTTCAACAACTTTATCTTTTGCTAAGTCAGCAATTTGAGAAACTAGTTTAGCTTTATTTACTTGGTAAGGCAATTCATCAAGTACAATAATCTCTTTTTTCCCTTTGGTTTCAATATGGTGTTTTGCTCTGATTTTAACTTTTCCACGACCAGTTCTATATGCGTCCATAAAACCTTGTCTACCGTGAATTGTTCCACCTGTAGGGAAATCTGGAGCTTGAACAAACTGCATTAGATCATCTACTGTTGCTTCAGGGTTTTCTACTAAATGTAATGTAGCATCTAAAACTTCACCTAAATTGTGTGGTGGAATTTTTGTAGCCATACCAACAGCAATACCTTCACTACCATTTGCAAGTAATAGTGGTAATCTTGTAGGTAATACTGAAGGTTCTTTACCTGTATCATCATATGTTGCTACATAATTTACTGTATCTTTGTCGATATCTCTTAATATATCTTCACTAGCTTTTGACATTCTAGCTTCTGTATATCTCATCGCTGCAGCGTTATCACCATCTACAGAACCAAAGTTACCTTGACCATCTACTAGTGTCATTCTCATTGAGAATGGTTGCGCCATTCTTACAAGTGCATCGTAAACAGAGTTATCTCCATGTGGGTGATACTTACCGATAACATCACCGACAATTCTTGCAGATTTTTTGTATGGTGCTTTTGATGAAAGATGTAATTCATTCATAGCATAAAGTATTCTTCTGTGTACCGGTTTTAAACCATCTCTTGCATCAGGTAGAGCACGACCGATAATAACACTCATTGAGTAATCAAGGTATGAACCTTTTATTGAGTCTTCAATATTTACGTCAATGATATCTTGTGATTCAAACAGTGTATCCATTGTATAATTGCCTTATAATAAAATTCTAATATTTTATCTAATTAATTAATAAAAAAGGCTGAAACAATAATGTTCCAGCCTTTTTTATTATTTTAAACAGTTTATAAATTATTGTTTATTTTTATAATCCATAATCATTGCATAAGCTTCATCTTTTAATTTAAGTTTAGCTTTTTTCATTCTTTCAATCTCTACAGGGTTGATATGATCTACACCACCCTCTTCTGCTTTATCAATTTGATCATGCAGATCATTATGTGCATCAAAAATCTTTTTAAAGTGTGCATTTGTTGTTTTTAATTCTGTTACTGTTTCTCTATATTCGTGGAACATATTTTTCCTTTCTTCTAAATTATTTAAATTCTATCTAATTTTTTGTTTACTATTACTTAATAAATTTTAAGTTCTATAGTCAGCATTGATTTTAACGTATTCATAACCTAAATCACATCCATATGCTGTAAAAGAACCTGTCCCTAAACCAATATTACAAATGATTTTAAAGCCCTTCTCAAGAAATACTTTTGCAGCCTTAGCTTCAGTATCTGCATCAAAATATACTTCACCTTTGTCATATACCAAAACATTACCAATAGTAATTGTTAAGCTCTCTTCATTACACTGTGCACCACTTGATCCAACAGTAGAAGCAATTCTTCCCCAATTTGGATCTTCACCAAATAATGCTGTTTTCATTAAAAGTGAATTAGATAAAGCTTTTGCTATTACTTCTGCTTCTTGATCATT
This sequence comes from uncultured Arcobacteraceae bacterium, assembly GCA_965659435.1. Taxonomy (GTDB): domain Bacteria; phylum Campylobacterota; class Campylobacteria; order Campylobacterales; family Arcobacteraceae; genus JADHTT01. Next base: position 427 of record CBFHVJ010000044.1, on the reverse strand, counting down.
AGCTGCACCAACAACTTCAAATCCGCATGATTTCTTAGCACCTTCACCATCAGATACCATCATCATAGCCATATCATCCATTACAAGTCTTAGTGCCTCTTTAAAAGCATCTTTGTCATAGTTTCCTGACTGTTTATTTGCAAGTAACATCACCGTCTACAGAGATAGCATTAAAAGTAGTTTTTGTATTATCTACTAGCATCTCTTTCATATCTTCTTGTGGAATAGCTGCATCTGTACAAATAAAACATAACATTGTTGCCATATTAGGATTTATCATCCCTGCACCTTTAGCAACCGCTCCTATTTTAAATTTACTACCATCTTCAAGTTCTACTTCATAAAAACACTTCTTAGGATATGCATCTGTAGTCATGATAGCTTGAGATAAATTCTCCCCACTTTTATTATTAAGATCAAATGATAA
>CBFHVJ010000043.1:0-10470 GCA_965659435.1 uncultured Arcobacteraceae bacterium | reverse complement strand
TAGTTTACGAAGCGTGGAGTATGCACTTAAAATGGGTAAAAAAGTCTACACTCTACCTCATAGAATTGGTGATAGTACTGGAACAAATAACCTACTAGAAAAAGGGCTAGCCAAGCCAATATATTCACTTGAAAAGTTTTTAGAAGAGCTAAATCTTACTACACAAACCTCATCTAAGACAAGTGATGAATTACTTGAGTTTTGTAAAACAACTCCAACTTATGATGAAGCTGTTTCAAAATTTGGTGAAAAAATATTTGAATATGAGCTACTTGGAAGAATCAAAGTAGAAAATGGAAAAGTAGTTATTAACTAACTACTTTTCAAAGAGTTTTGTATCGCTAATGGTACAAAGAATAATGATACAAAATATGCAAATAGTGTTCCACCTATAAGTGCTACACCAAGTCCTCCAAATACAGCATCACTAGCTAATAAACTACTAGCAAGCACGATTGCTAATACTGTTAATAAAATTGGTTTTGCTCTTGTAGCTGTTGCAATAGCAATTGCTCTATTTGCAGTAATACTTTTTTCATCCATTAATTGTTTCGCAAAATCGATAATTAAAAGTGAATTTCTTGAGTTAATTCCTATAAGACCAATAAATCCAATTAATGATGTTGCTGTTAAATAAAATGTATCAGGTGTAATTTGATCCATCACATAGTGTCCTACAATTACACCAATAAGTGAAAGGAAACTAGCTAATACAATTGCACCTGCTAATGCAAATCTTTTATAGTATACAACCATTAATAAGAAGATCAATACAAGTGCTCCAATAAATGCCCCACCAAGTTCAATAAATGTATCGATAGTTACTTTTAATTCACCATCCCATTTTAGTTCAAATACTTCAGCACTTTTTTTATCTTTAAATACTAAATTTAACATATCCCCATGAGATATAAAATAGTCTTTATACATCGTATTTAACATCTCATTTCTAGCATCTAGAAGTGGATAAATTTGACTATCCATATCAGTTTCTGCAATCACATTTATCATCTGTTTTAAATTTTTACTTGTGATTGTTGGTGCTTGTGTTGTCTCTTTGATAGTGACAAATTCACTTAAAGGTATCATCAATCCCATTTGGTTCATCAATTTAATTGACTTTAGTTTTTTAAGAAGTTCTTGCTTAGAACCATTTTTCAATACTCTTGAATCATCTAGTCTTACAAATAATGGTATTTGATTTTCTGCATTTTTGTCATTTACAACACCTACAGCACTTCCTTCAAATGCAATATAAAGCATCTTTTTTACTTGCTCTAATCCTACTCCACTTTCAATCACTTTATTGTTGTTCAAAGTTAAAGAGTATTTTTTTGTTGTTTCATCTGCAAGTACATCTATATCTACTAAAGTTTTTTGATTTTCAAGTACTTTCGCTATTTTTTGTGCAAATTCTCTTCTAGTTTCAAAACTCTCTCCACCATAGATTTCTGCAACAAGTGAAGCTAATACAGGAGGACCAGAAGGAAGTTCTATAAACTTTATATTTGCGTCATATTTTGAACAACTATTTTGAACAATTGGTCTAAGTCTTTGAATCATATTATAACTTTGTTCAAATCTTTGCTTAGCTTTTTTAATCTTGATCATCATTTCAGCTTCATATTCACCAGATTTTAATGAACTCCCTTTTACCATACCAGCAAAATCAAGAGGTTGACCCTCTCCTAAAAAAATTGATGTAGATAAAACAGCATCTTCTTGCATTAAAATATTTGAAATACACGAAGTTACCTCTTTTGTCTTATATTTTGCACTCCCTTTTGGAAGATCAACATATATAGAGAAAGTATCACTATCTTTTCCTGGTAACATTTTTGCTTTTACAAGTTCTATAGGAATCATATAAATTGATCCTGCAAACATTAATAATGTTATAAAATAGATCAAATATTTTTTCGTTCTACTTTCTAATATACTAAAGATCATTCTTTCTAATATGCTTGTTTTTTTAGACATTAGTGATCCTTTTTCTTCAAGAATTTATTTACTAAATATGGTGTAAAGATATACGCTACAACCAACGACATAAATAATGATATAGGCACGAATACAGGTAATGGGTGCATAAACTGCCCCATCATTCCACCTACAAAAAACATAGGGATAAAAGTCATAATAATAGCAATCGTTGCGATATTTGTAGGATTTCCTATCTCATTTGTTGCTTCAATAGCAATTTGTTTTAAACTTTTATCTTTACTATCATGGGAATGTAGATGTCTATGGATATTTTCTATTACAATAATTGCTGCATCAACTAAAAGACCCAAACTAAGTAAGAGTGCAAAAAGGGTGATTCTATTTATCGTTTCTCCTATCATAAACCCTACAAATAGTGTAAGTGCCAAAATCATAGGAACAGTAAGTGAAACAATAATAGCCTCTTTAAATCCCAACGCAAATACAAGTAAAATAGCGATAATCACAACAGAAATCAAAAGATGAAATACTAGCTCATTTACTGCATGATTTGCTGTATAGCCATCATCTCTTGTGATCACATACCCAATATTATTTTTCTCTAAATCACCTTTAATAGACTCAAGGTATTTAAATATTTTTTCATTGATGATTACTGTATTTGCACCCTTTAATTTTGAGATACTTAAAGTTAAAGACTGAACACTTTTCCCTTCAAGATTATTTTCCTTTGAGTATAGAATATTCTCTTTTTTATCTTGAATATTTTCACCTTTGACTACACTAGCAATATCTTTTAGATATACAGGTTTACCACCAAAAGAATCAATTAAAATATTATTGATATCTTTTACACTTCTTATACCATGTTCTAAACCAAATACTGTAAAATCATTTGATAATTGAACACCTTTGATATCTGGTAGTTCAAATGTGATCCCTTGTAAGGTTTGTGCAACTTGCCCCAAAGTCATCTTGTGTTTTTTTAGCTTTTGAACATCAACTAAAATATTAAATTGTTCTGTTCTTTCACCTTTTAGATCTATTTTTGCAACATTGTCTATTTTAGATATTTGATGTCCAACTTTATTGATCTTTTTATAAAGTTCTGTTTGAGAAAGTTGTTTATCTTTACTATAAAATGCTATTGAAGCTACAGGAATATCTGTATCTATATCCATTGTTTTGATAATAGGCTGCATAGCATTTGCTGGAAGTTGATCCATATTTTTCATGATCTCATCATACAGTTTTAGATCAGATACACTTTTTTCTTGCCCTATATAATATTGTACTTGTACAATCCCAACAGAGTCTTTTGCATAACTAAAGATATTTTCTACACCTTTAATCTCACGAATTTTTCGTTCAAGTGGTTCAATAATAACCTTTTGAACCTCATCAGCTTTAGCGCCAGGAAGAGGAACTATCACTGCACCACCAGCTACTTTAATTTGAGGGTTTTCTTCCCTTGGAGTAAATTCTAAACTAATATATCCTAATACTAAAATAAAAAAAGCAAGTATTAAAGTAAGGGGATGTTGTATAAAACCAGAAGCAAGTTTTCCAGCGATATTAAATTGCTTATTTTCATTACTATTCATCCCCTACTCCTTCAAAGAATTACCAACTGAAAGTTGAAGCTTTGCAGAAGTAATCGTTTTTTCATATTCAGATAAAATCACATCTGCTTGAGCCTTTATCATATTTTCAAACTGCATAAGTAGATACATCATATTTGTTCTAAATCGTAAGTTATTACTATAGATATCTTCTGTCTCTCTTAAAATATCTTCAGCCATCTCTTTTGTTTGGATTTTTTGTTTTAAAATACTTTTCATAGTTTTATAATCTAAATAATTTTTCTTTACCTCTAGAGTAATTCCATCTTTCATATGTTCAAAATATTTTCGTGTTTTAAAATAATCAATCTTTGCTTTTTGTTTTTTAATATTATTAATACCACCATCAAAAAGATTATATTGTAATCCAACAGCAGCTAAATAATAGTCTTTTTCATCAAGATTTAAAGGGTTTAAAGAATCATCATTCATTCCATACTCTAGGTGTGCTCCCACTGTTGGTTTTCCACCACTACTATCAAAATCAATTTTAGTTCTTAGTGTATTTGTATTTAACTCCATCCATTTATAGTCATCTCTTATTTGAAGTGCTTTTTTCTGAAGATTTTCCACACTACTATTTTCTATATCAAACTGTACAAAACCATTTACATCAGAGATTGTTTTATCAGATGTTAAAAACTGTAAATATGCTATAGCTAGGTCAAATTGATTTTGAGCCTCTTGTATTTTTGCATCGACACTATATGCAGCCATTTTTGATTGCTTAAGGTCAATACCTCTTGCAAGATGATTATCTATTAAGCTTTTACTTTTTTTTACAAATCTATTTGCTATTTGTTTTGCATTTTTAGTCATAACTATAAACTTCTTAGCAGTCACTGCTCCATTGTAAGCTTTCACTACCTCTAAGCCTATTTGTTTTGTATCATGAAGTAATTTAAAACTTTTTGCTTTTTGTTGGAGTTTTGCCATCTTGGCTGCATTTTCTAATTTTTCACCTGTATAAAGTGGTACTTGATATGTCACTTTTGATTCAAAGTTCATTCTAGAAGCGGGATTATTTAACTTGTCTGGTTGAGTTGATAAAAGACTATTCTGATCAGATGAAGTAATATTAGTTTGATTCATCATCATTTTCATCATTGCCGATGAAGATAAAAACTCATCAAATCCAAAGTCTGCAAAACTTGCTTCCCTACTAGCCATTTTCATCCCAAAAACATATCCTGCATTATTAGTGATACTAGCATTATGATTAAAATCTATAGTTCCATCTTTATATGCTTTTGCCTCTTTGAAATCTTCCTTAGCTTTTTCTAGATCAAACTCTTTTGCTTTTAACTCTTTGTTATTTTCTAAAGTTAAATCTAAAGCCTCCTGAAAATCCACAACCCTAGCAAAAAGAAAAATTGGTAAAAAAAGTAGAAATAGTTTTTTCATTAACTATCCTTTTTTATTAGTTCAAGAAGTCCTTGAATATGATTTTGAAGTAATTGTTTATTATTATAGTTTTCTAAATGGGAATAGAGCAATACACCCTCACCCATCACAAACAATCCATCTGCAAACTTCATAGCATCTTTAATTAAGATACCATTATCGATCCCCTCTTGAAAAATATTTTTTAACCATGTTGTATATTTCAACTGAATCTCTTTTAAAAGTCCAACCATCTTTTCACAACAACCTTGATGTAATGCCAATGTAATAAATTCTTTATAAATTTTTCTTCGTTGTAACATCTCTTCATCTGTAGAGATACAAAGGTCAAAAAGAGATAAGATTTTATCTTCAATATTTGGTGCTTGTTTAATTCTTAGTAAAATATCTTTGTCATATGTCTCTTGAGCATATTCGATAATTGCAAAGATAATATCCTCTTTAGATTCAAAATACTTATAAATACTACCTTTTGCAACTTTGGCATTTTTTGCAACTTCACTAACTGTTAAATTGTCATAACCTTTTTCTAAAAACAGTTCAATACTTGCAATTGCTATATCTTGGCGCTTCTGCTCTACATTTACAATTTTTGGCATATAAGTCCTTTTTATAATTGGAAAACATTATAACAATATTTTCTTATAAATGAATTTAAAATGACTAATAGTCATCTAAAATTTATTTATACTTTGATATAATTCGAAATATTATTTTAAATAAGGATTATTTTTATGAAATTAAGAGACAATTATTCTCCTATGTACTTCCTAGCTGCATTAGGAAGTGGTGGATTATCAGTATCATTTTATATGTACTTAATGTTCCTAGTAGAACATAAAGGGACACCTATGGCAACATTTGATTTTGTTTACCCTGTATTATTAGAAGGTAGCTGGTTAAGTTTTGTTGTTGCTTTCTCAATGGTTTTTATAATCGGTTTTGCACTTATGCACTTTAAACTTTTAGCATGGAATATTAAACAATACAAAATGTTCAAAGAAAGCGATGGATTTAAAACATTAAAAAATTCAAATGCTGAGATCACTTTAATGGCTATGCCTTTGACATTTGCAATGACAATTAATGTTTGTTTTGTACTTGGTGGTGTTTTTGTACCTGGACTTTGGGATGTCGTTGAATACTTATTCCCATTTGCTTTAATTGGATTTGCAACTGTAGGTTATTTTGCATTAAAAATCTTTGCTGATTTCTTTACAAGAATTTTATCAACTGGTAATTTTGACTGTGCAACAAATAACAACCTTTCACAAATGGTTTCTATCTTTGCATTTTCTATGGTTGGTGTTGGTTTTGCAGCACCTGGTGCTATGAGTCATAACCTAGTTGTTAATGCTATTGGTATTTTTGGAGCTATCTTCTTTACATCAATTGCAACTCTTTTAGTTGTGATCAAACTTATTATTGGATTTAAAGCGATGTTTGAAAAAGGTATTGCTATTGAAGCATCTCCATCTTTATGGATTATGATCCCTATTCTAACCTTAATAGGTATTACACTTGTTAGAATCTCATTTGGTCTAGATCATAACTTTGATCAAAAGCTAGCAAACTCATCACTATTTACTTTAACTGCAACGGTACTATCTTTACAAATTATATTTGGAATTATTGGGTATAAAGTTATGAAAACTCTTGGTTATTTTGAAAACTTTGTAGATGGTGATAAAAAATCACCAGTAAGTTTTGCTCTGATTTGTCCAGGTGTAGCATTTATGGTATTTGGTATGTTCTTTGTAAACTTCGGACTTACACTAAATGGCGTAGTTGAAAAGTATTCAATTGCATACTTCTTATGCTTCTTACCATTTATGTATGTTCAATACCAAACGGTAATTACATTCTTTAAACTAAGAAATAAACACGCTTTATAAAAAGTGATTAATCCTCAAGTAGTCTTTTGACTGCTTGAGAACACATAGCCAATCCAAAACTTCCAGTAACTCCTACAAAGCTTCCTAACTCTTTACAGTTTGGTTGTTCACTAGAAAATATCACTTTGAAGTTTCTATTAAATCGAATCTTTTTAAGCTCTTCACGAATCTTTCTTGCAAATGGATCACTATGAGTTTTCCAAATATTTATATACTCAATTTTTGTCGGATCAAGTCTTTTTGCACTACCAGTTGTAGAAATAAGCTTTTTATAATATCTTTTAATGATTTGTACTTTTGGTTTGATATCATCAATAGCATCTAAAATAAGATCATATTCACTTAAGTCATTTTCTTCAATCCAATCCATATCTATTTTTGTATGAATTGCTGTGATATTTGGATATAAAGTTTTCAAATGTTCAACTTTCACTTTTCCAATAGCATCACTTCCTATTTGTCTATTTTGATTACTTTCCTCAAAACAATCAAAATCTACAATAGTGATATTTGTGATACCACTTCTATAAAGTCCATCTAGAGCATAACCACCTACTCCACCAACACCTAAAATAATTACTTTTTTTGATTGAAGTTTTTCAAAACTCTCTTCACCAAAAATCTTTTTACATCTATCGTATTTCAAAGTTTACTCTTTATGAAGTTTTCGATATTATAACATAAATTAATGAGGAGTTTTTTGTGGAAAAAGAACCAATGACAAATCAAGGCTTTGAAGATATTACAGGCCAATTAAATGATATGAAACTGAAACAAAGACCTGAGATTGTAATTGCATTAGATGAAGCTAGACAATTAGGTGACTTAAAAGAAAATGCAGAATACCATGCAGCTAAAGAAGATTTAGCAAATATGGATAAAAGAATCGCTGAAGTTGAAGATATTATCAGTAGATCAATTATCATCGATCCTGCATCTCTACCACATGATAAAATTAGTTTTGGATCAAGTGTAGTTTTAATCGATCTTGGTACAGATGAAGAGGTACACTACACAATCGTAGGATCTCAAGAATCAAATCCAGAAAATGGTTTTATATCATTTAACTCACCTTTAGCAAAACAACTTTTAGGAAAAGAGGAAGGTGATGAAGTAAAAGCAAAACTTCCTGGTGGACTAAAAGAGTTTGAAGTTGAATCAATCGGCTACAAAGGTTAATAGATGATAAATGTTGCAATCGTTGGAGCAAGTGGATATACAGGACTTGAGCTTATTAAAATACTTTTAGATCATCCAAGATTTAATATCACATATATTGCAAATAGTGAAGGTGGTGTATCAGCAAGTGATCTTCACCCATCACTAGATAAAGTTCTAGATATGCCTGTACAAAAAGCAGATGCTACAGAGATTGCAAAGGTAGCTGATTTAGCATTTTTAGCACTTCCACACAAAGCATCTATGGGATTTGCAAAAGAGTTATTAGCTCTTGATGTAAAAGTTGTTGATTTAAGTGCCGACTACAGACTACAACTTGACACTTATGAAGAGCACTATTGTCCTCATGAAGATAAAGAGAATTTAAAACACTCTGTTTATGGACTTCCAGAGTTTTACTACGAGCAGATTCAAAATGCAAAACTAATTGCAAATCCAGGATGTTATCCAACAGCAACACTTCTTGGACTTTTACCGTTTGTTCCATATATCGATCCAAAATCAAATATTTTTATTGATGCTAAAAGTGGTGTAACGGGAGCTGGTAAAAAGCTAAGTGACACAACTCACTTTGTAAATGTAAATGAAAATATCTTTGCATATGGACCACTGAAACATAGACATCAGCCAGAGATTGATGAGAAGGTTTTAGAGCTTACAGATATTGAAGTAAATATCAATTTTGTACCACATCTTATCCCTGTAAATAGAGGAATGTTAGTATCTGTTTATGCAACATTAGAAGATGTATGTGATGCAAAACAAGTTCTAAAAGAGTTCTATGCTGATGATAAATTTGTACGAGTAAAAGATAAACCAGTCACTATCAAAGATACAGCAGGTACAAACTTCTGTGATATTTTTGTAGAGCAAAAAGGGAATGCCATTTTTATAAATACTTCTATAGATAACCTACTTAGAGGTGCATCTTCACAAGCAGTTGTAAATGCAAATATTATGTGTGGATTTGAAGAAGATGAAGGGATAAATAAGTTCGCTTATGTACCTTAATATAGATGAGTCAGCTATTTTTATAGCAGACTCTCACTACAATAAAAATCGTCCTTTCCTAAAGGATATATTAGAACAAATATCCTCTTGTGATATCCAAACAAAACAACTCTTTTTAATGGGTGATATTTTTGATTTTTTATCTGATGATATTAGATTTTTTCAAAAAGAAAATAGTGATATTATAGAGTTGATCAATCAGCTTTCAAAAACTATAGAGATCGTTTATCTAGAGGGAAATCATGACTTTAATCTTTCAGATACATTTGTAAATATTTTAGTAATAAGTAGAGAATTTCAACCATTGATTTGTGAATATCAAGGCAAAAAAATAGCACTATCTCATGGTGATATTTTTATGCCAAAAGCATATGAACTATATACAAGTTTTATACGATCACGAGCTACTGGGAAAATAGCAAATTTATTAGATATAAACCATATTATTTTTAGAAAATTAAATAGTTGGCTACAAAATAAAAACATCTGTGGAACACTAGAAAACTTTGAACAATTTGCTCAAAAAAGGATAGATCTTTATCAACCATGTGATGTAGAGTTTATTATCGAAGGACATTTCCATCAAGATAAAATCTACAAAAACTATACTAATCTACCTTCAGTAGCATGTCAAAAAAAATACTTTAAAATAAGCGAGTTAAATATATGAAACCACTAATCTCTATTTTTATTTTTGTCTCTATGGCATTTGCACACCCTCATACTTTTATGGATATCTATCCAACTATTAAAGTACAAAAAGACCAAACTGCTACTATCCATTTCTCTTGGAAATTTGATGAGATGACATCTGCTATGTTAATCATGGAATTTGATATAAATGGAGATGGAAAAATAGATAAAGAGGAAAATAAATTTGTCTATGAAAATTACTTTTCTACACTAAAAGACTATAGTTTTTATACAGATGTTTTCGTAGGTAAAAAAGCTCAAGATATATTTACACCTATAAACTTCAAGGCTACTATTGAAAATAATCGAATCGTTTATTCTTTTGATATTCAAGAAAACTATCCTGCAAAAAATCTAAAAATCGATCTTTATGATGAAGATTTTTTTGTGGCAACAGTTTTAAAAAAAGAGTTTATCTCTATCTCTGAAGGCTCTACAAAAATAGTTGAACTTGATAAAGATACTTACTTTGGATATAGACTGGAACTTCAATAGTGGAATTTTATAGCCAGTTTATAAAAGAACTTACTCTTTTACAATACAAATTAAATAGTTTTATCTCTAGCACTATAAGAGGTATAAATGATGAAAATAATATCTCAGCATCTCTTCTTGTACTTAGTATTGCATTTCTTTATGGACTAGTTCATGCAGCAGGCCCGGGACATGGTAAAGCACTTGTAGCTTTTTACTTTACAGCAAACAAAAGTGATTATAAAAAA
>CBFHVJ010000042.1:0-10474 GCA_965659435.1 uncultured Arcobacteraceae bacterium | reverse complement strand
GCTATTAATGATTTTATTATGGATATTGAGCCAGTTGGAAAAATGATCCTATTTAAAAATTCTGATGTTCCAGGTGTTATTGGTGAAGTTGGAAAAACTTTAGGTGATAATGGTATCAATATCTCTGACTTTAGACTTGCAAGAAATGAAGATGGTGCCTTAGCAGTAATTTTAGTTGATAATGAAGTAAGCGATGAAACTATCACAAAATTAGAAAATTTAGAAGCTGCAACATCTGTATGCTTTGTAAAAATATAATTATTTTATAGGAGATGAACTATGGCTTTAGGGATGAGTGACTTAAAAAAAGGTATGAAAATAGAGATTGATGGTATTCCATACAAAATTACAGACTATGCACATGTTAAGCCTGGTAAAGGTGCAGCATTTGTAAGATGTAAAATTAGGAATTTTCTAAATGGAAAAACTATTGAAAAAACTTTCCACGCAGGTGATAAGTTTGAAACTCCAGATCTTAAACAACAAACTATGCAATTTTTATATGATGATGGTGAGAATTTACAGTTTATGAACACTAATACTTACGATCAAATTGGTCTTACGTATGATCAAGTTGGTGATACTGAAAAATGGATCATTGATGGTATGAATGTTGAGATGATGTTCTTTAATGGTGAAGCTATTACTGTTGAGCCACCACTATCTGTAGAGATGAAAGTAGTTGAAACTCCACCAAACTTTAAAGGTGATTCTCAAGGTGGTAAAAAACCAGCAACATTAGAATGTGGAGCAGTTGTTCAAATACCTTTCCATATTGTTGAAGGTGATATTGTTAAGTGTGACACTAGAACTGGTGAATACTTAGAAAAAGTAAAATAAAGGAATAAATTTGTCTCAATTATTACAAAAACAAGCTGATACTATTAGATTCTTAGCAGCTGATATGGTTCAAAAAGCTAATAGTGGACACCCTGGTGCACCAATGGGTATGGCTGATATTGTTACAGTATTAAGTAAGCATTTAAATCTTGATCCAAGTAATCCACTATGGTTAAATAGAGATAGAATTGTATTTAGTGGTGGTCATGCTTCAAGTATGGTTTACTCACTATTACACCTTTGGGGCTTTGATGTAACAGTTGAAGACTTAAAACAATTTAGACAAACTGGTAGTAGAACTCCAGGTCATCCTGAGTTTGGTCACACTGATGGTGTAGAGATCACAACTGGACCTTTAGGTCAAGGTATTGCAAATGCTGTAGGTTTTGCTATGGCTTCCAAATATGCTGCATTTAGTTTAAATACTGAAACAGCAAATGTAATTGATCACCAAGTATATTGTTTATGTGGTGATGGAGATCTTCAAGAAGGTATCTCATATGAGGCTCTTTCAACTGCAGGTCATCAACAATTATCAAACCTTACACTAATTTATGACTCAAATGATATCACAATTGAAGGTGATATTTCTATTGCATGGAGCGAAAATGTTGCTAAAAGATTTGAAGCAATTAACTTTGATGTGATCACAATTGATGGTCATGACTTTGAAGCTATTGATGCTGCATTAACATCATCTAAAAATAGTGTCAAGCCTACACTTATTATTGCTAGAACAGCTATTGGTAAAGGTGCAGCTACTATGGAAGGAAGCCATAAAACACATGGTGCTCCATTAGGTGATGATGAATTAAAAGCTTCAAAAGTAAAAGCTGGATTTGATCCTGAAGCATCATTTGTAGTTCCTGAAGATGTAAAACAAGCATTTGATAAAAAAGAATCAGGTGCCCTACTTTCAAAAGCTTGGGAAAAGTTTGTAAGAAAAGATCTTCCACTAAGTGAACAAAATGAAACTTTAGAAGCATTATTAAACCCTGATTATTCTAAAGTTGTATATCCAGAATTTGAAGCTGATTCACAAGTTGCAACTAGAGATTCAAATCATAAAATCTTAAATGCAATTGCAAAAGCTGTTCCATCATTTTTAGGTGGAAGTGCAGATTTAGCTCCATCAAATAAAACAGAACTTTCTGGACTTGGTGATTTCCCTAAAGGTAGAAATATCCACTTTGGAATCAAAGAACACTCAATGGCAGCAGTTGCAAATGCTATGAACTTATACGGTTTATATAGAGTATTTAGTGCTACATTCTTTGTATTTAGTGATTATTTAAAACCAGCTGCAAGAGTAGCAGCACTTGCTAACATCCCACACCATTTTGTATGGACACATGATTCTATTGGTGTAGGTGAAGATGGTGCTACACATCAGCCAGTTGAGCAACTATCTCAATTTAGAGCAATACCAAATTTCTATACATTTAGACCTGCTGATGCAACTGAAAATATTAGATCTTGGCAAAAAGCTTTAACTATGAAAGCACCAACAGCATTTGTATGTTCTAGACAAAAACTACAAACATTAAAACCAACAAAAGAGATTGGTGATGTTGAAAATGGTGGTTACTTACTAACAAAAAGAGAAGGTGCTACTGTTACAATTATGGCTTCAGGTAGTGAAGTTATGACTTCATTACAAGCTGCTTGTGTACTAGAAGGGAAAGGGATTAAATGTAATATCGTTTCTGTTCCTTGTTTCGATCTTCTATGTGAACAATCAAAAGAATATATTGATTCTATTCTTGATCCTTCTACAACTGTAATTGCAGTTGAGGCAGCTACAGCTATGGAATACTACAAATTCGCAGACCATGTAATTGGAATGAATGGATTTGGAGAAAGTGGTCCTGCTGGTGAACTATTTGAGAAGTTCGGCTTCACAAAAGAAAAAATCGCTGAAAAAATCGAATCTTTCGTATCATAATTATTAAGGGCTAATAGGACTTCTCTATTAGTCCCATTTTAAAGCCCTTATGCCTCTATCTAATCTAAATCAAGAACAATTAAGCTCTGCTACTACAACTTTAGGTCACAACCTAACTATTGCTAGTGCAGGTACTGGAAAAACCTCTACTATAGTAGGGAGAATTGCCCATCTTTTAAATAGTGGTAGTAAACCTGAAAATATTTTACTTTTAACTTTTACAAATAAAGCAGCTGCTGAGATGATTCAAAGAGTTGCAAAATACTTTAGTGATGAGACAGCAAAAAAGATTGTCTCTGGAACTTTTCATAGTGTAAGTTATAAACTTCTAAAAGAGTTAAATGTAAAGATATCTTTAAAACAGCCAAGAGAACTTAAAACACTCTTTAAATCACTCTATGAAAAAAGAGTATTTCCAAACTTTGAAGAGGATTCTCAACCCTATGATGGTGGATATCTATACGATATATATTCATTATTTTTAAATAGTACAGTAGATGAAGATTTTTCAAAATGGATCATAGAAAGAAATGAGGCACATGCTGAATATACTCTCATATATCAAGATGTAATTGATGAGTTTAATAAACTCAAAGAAGATTATGGTTACGTAAACTTTGATGATCTACTTCTTTTAATGATCAAAAAACTCTCTACAATACAAATAAGTTTTGATGAAATTCTTGTAGATGAGTATCAAGATACCAATCCACTTCAAGGAAAACTTCTTGATTCATTTCAAACAAAAAGTTTATTTTGTGTAGGTGATTATGATCAATCAATATATGCTTTTAATGGTTCAGATATTGGTATCATCTCGTCATTCTCTACAAGATATCAAGATGCAAAAATCTTTACACTGAATAAAAACTACCGTTCAACAGAACCAATTTTATCTTTAGCAAATAAAGTTATCAAAAACAATGAACGTATTTATGAGAAAAAATTAGAAGTTGTAAGAACTGAAAACTTTCACAAACCAAAACTTCTTACTTTTGATGAGCTTTATAATCAATATGAGTTTATCTCACAAAATATCTTGAAATCTCAAACACCACATAACGAGATAGCAATCATCTATAGAAATAACTCAACAGCAGATGGTATAGAAGCAAACTTAAGAGATATAGGGATCAATTCAAAAAGAAAAGGTGGTCATAGTTTTTTTGATGCAAAAGAGGTAAAAGCAGTTCTTGATATGATAATTCTTATGGTAAACCATAATGATATGATGGCGTTTATCCATATTATAGAATATGGAAAAAATATCGGTAAAGCTATAGCAAAAGAGATCTTTGATGCACTTATCAAACTTGGTCATGGAAGTTTAATAGATGGGCTAATGTATCCAGATGAAGAGATTAAAAATCCATACCAAACTGATAAAATTAAAAATGTTCAGCTAGGGCTTTTTGATGACTTTATAGAGCTTGGTAGTGTAGGAAGATTTAAACCACTTGGATTTGATGATGAATTTTTAAGTAATCCAATTTTAAAACACCCAAAAATCACTCTTGATTCTGCTTCATTTTTATATCAGTTTTATAAAATTGTAAAAGAGTTAAAAAGAATTCGAAATCCAAAATCGATGATAACACATATACAAAATCATCAGTTTTTTAAAGATATTACAGAATCTATTTGTGAGTTACGAGCAAAACAAAAAGATGGCTCTATTAATGAAGAATTAAAAAAAGCTGCTCAATTTAAAGTAAAAAGAAAAGTAGAGATATTAAAACACCTATCAACACACCATACAAACCTTCAAAAGTTTATAAATGCCATGATCTTAGGTGGTGGTGAACTAAGTGAAGGTGATGGGGTAAATCTACTTTCTATCCATGCTAGTAAAGGTCTTGAATTTAAAGAGGTATATGTTATAGACCTTATGGATGGACGATTCCCAAATAGAACACTTATGAGTAAAGGTGGAAGCCTAGATGAAGAAAGAAGGTTATTCTATGTTGCTGTAACAAGAGCAAAAGATATACTTTATCTTAGCTATGCAAAGTATGATAGAATCAAAAAGTTAGACTTTATCCATAGTCCCTTTTTAGAAGAAGCTGGACTTGTAGGGAAAACGACAGAAAAGATTATTTAATCTCTATACACTCTTTTAAATTCTCATAATTTTTTTTAGCTTCCACTACAGCATTCTCTACATTAAAACCTTTGATTATAATCTCATATAGTTTTGGTTTATTTTTTCTCCAATTTCTTAATGTTCTTGGATCAATTTCTAATATACGTGCCATATCTTGTTGGGTAAGTTTCATCTAATAACTTTACAGAAAATATCATATCAATAAAATTCGGAAATATATGTATCATATTTTAAATAATTTATATCAAATATTTCCTATTTGTCATCATTATGACATCTCAATTTGTTATAATTGTAATTAGAAATAGGTAATATAATCCTATTCACTAAATAAAAAAGGAAATAAAATGAAAAAATCTTTAATTTTAGCTAGTTTACTACTAGCAAGTTCAAGTGTAATGGCAAGTGAATATTTTGTAGGAGCTGATTTAGTGAAAGCAAATAGTTCTTTAAAAGGTAGCTATACAATTAATGGTACTAGTGGTTCAGCTAGTGATAGTGATTCTGATACAGTAGTTAATTTTAAGTTTGGTATGGTTGATAATAACAATAGATATTATGTAAAAACGGGTTATTTATATGAAGATACATATATTGATTATTATTCTACAACATTAAATTATGAAAGACTATTAGAACCAGTAAATGGTTATACACCATTCATAGGTGCACACTTTGGTAGAGGTACATTAGAAATATTAGGTGCAGAAACTACAGGAAATGAATATGGAGTTCAAGCTGGTGCATTAACAAATCTTGAAAATGGTGAGTTTGAATTTGGATTTAGATATTCAAATGCTAGTGCAAAATTCTCTGTAACAAGTGGATCAGATAGTGCTACAGTAGAAGCTGAAAGTGGTACAGCACTTTATGTTGGATACAACTACAAATTCTAAGCATAAATTCCTAAAATCGAAATTTAACGCGAACAGATTAAAGAGGCTTAACCAACCTCTTTAGATTCTTAGGGATATGTGCAAAAGCAATTGTCTCATTTTTAATAAACTTCCCATCTTCATATGTAGCTACTTCAAGGTTTTGTTCATTTACTTTAAATGATAGGAGTTTATGACTAAAACCATTTTGTTCAAATTCTAAACCTTTAGATTTTAGATCTATCACTTTAGCCTTTTTAGCCATTATTTAGATTTAATCCCATTTTCCACTAGTTCAATTTTATCTTCTTTTAATAGATTTTGTAGTGTTTTTTTAAAGTTCTTTTTACTAAGTCCAAAAATATTTTGGATAGCATCTGGATCACTTTTAGATGTATATGGTAAGAAACCATTATTTTTATTTAAAACTTCTAAAACCTTATCTCCACCAAAACCTTCACTTTTAGCTTTTCCTATTGGTTGAAGTGATACATCTATTTTTCCATCTTCTCTTACATTTTTGATATATGCTTTTTTTATATCACCTGTATGTAGCTTTTCAAATACTTCATTTTTAAAAATCATACCTTCATATGTATGATCAATGATCACTTTATACCCTAAAGGTGTAATGGCAAATATCAAAATTGATACCTCATCATTTTGTTGTAGACTATCTGTATCTGTACTTAAAAATGATGTAATTTTTTCTATACCTATAAGACGATTTGTCTCTTCATCTTCAATGATTCTAATTATTCGTCTATCACCCACTTCAAATGGATTTTTTTGTTTATTTTTTGGTACAAGTAGATCTTTTGGAAGTCCAATATCTACAAATGCTCCAAACCTTGCTACATCTACAACTTTTACAAAAGCAAATTGATTTTTTAATGCTTTTGGCTTTGTAGTAGTTGCCACCAGTCTATCTTCACTATCTGTATATAAAAATACATCTACAGTATCTTCAAGTTCCATATCTTTTTGGATATATAAATTTGGTAATAAAACTTCATCTTCATTTAATGCCTGAAGATAAAATCCATTGTCTGTTTGTCTGTGTATTTTTAGGGTATTAATTTCACCTAATTCTAAATGGTTATTCATTTTGTAATTTCTTTCATTAGCTATTTGCTATAATCTTCGCAATTATAACCAAAGGTATTAAAATTATGAGTAAAAATCATTTAAAAGAGTTTATAGGATTTGGTGTTGCAGGAAACTTTGCACATCACTTAGATCAAGCTGGTGAAGCTGCAGATTTTGTAAATGTAGTAACAGAAGAAGAAAATGCACCAAAAGGGATTTTCCCTTTTTATCTACCAAGTAGTGATACATTTTTAGGTACTTTCCCACTTGACTCACAAACTCTTGTATACCCAAAACATGATGACAACTTACAGATGGAACCAGAGGTTGGACTTATCTGTGAGTTAAAATATCAAGATGGCAAAGTGATTGATCTAATACCAAACTTCTTTACAGCATATAACGATGCAACGATTAGAAAGCAAGGTGCAAAAAAGATTTCAGAGAAAAAAAACTGGGCAGAACAAACAAAAGGTATCTCTTCACATATTATTCCTATAGATTCTTTTGAAAAAGGTGGAATTATGGATAGTTACCATATTGCATCATTTATTAAAAGAGATGATCAAGTTCATATGTATGGTGAAGATAGTGCCGTAATCACATATAACTACTTCTATACAAAGTTAAAAAATTGGATTATTGAAAAGTTAAATAACCAACAAGACTTTGGTCCACTTGAAGACTTACATAGCCATATTAAAGATTGTGCTTATCCTCAAGGTATGGTTATATCTATTGGAGCTACAAGCTATACAGAATTTGGAGAAAATAACTACTTACAAGTAGAAGATGAATGTTTCGTATTTATCTATGATTCAAATAAATATTCTCTTGAAGAGATTAAACAGTTTGTAGAAAATAGTGATACAAAACAAAAAGATGGTGTATCTATATTACACCAAACTATTATTTAAGAAGAGCTTTATAAACTCTCCTTAGCTTCTTCTATAAGCTTATTTAGTTTTTGTTCATAAAGTTTAGCTTTTTGTTCATCAGTTGATTCAAATCTAGTAACTAATACTGGTGTCGTATTTGAAGCTCTAACTAATCCCCAACCATCTTCAAATATAACTCTTACACCATCTACATCAATAATATCTTTGATCTTTGGAAAGTCTTCATCCACATTTTGAAGTAACTCTTTTACCTTATCAATTAAAGGGAATTTTTCCTCTTCCGTTGTATAAACCTTGATCTCTTCTGTACTATATGTTTTTGGTAATGATTCAATCTCTTTATCTATATCCATACCATTGTATACAAGCTCTAATAATCTAAATGTTGCATAAACTGCGTCATCAAATCCAAAGTATCTATCGTTAAAGAATATGTGTCCTGAAACTTCTGCTGCAAAATCTGCATTTGTTTCATTTATCTTTACTTTTAAATTACTGTGCCCTGTTTTATACATGATAGCATTACCACCATCATTATTGATCTTATCATACATAACTTGTGAACATTTTACCTCACCAATTACTGTTGGTTTGTCCATAGTAGATGCAAATAAAATTGCCATAATATCACCTTTGACATTATATTTTTTTGTTAAAAATGCAATTCTATCAGCATCTCCATCATAAGCAAATCCATACTCGTAATCACCTTTCAGTGCTTTAATTACATCTTTTAGATTTTTCTCTTCACTTGGATCTGGATGGTGATTTGGGAATGTTCCATCTGGATCACAATATAATCCATCGTAGTTTAATTCTAATTTATCTAGTATCTCAGTAAGTACTGTATCAGCAACACCATTTCCACAATCTATAATAAACTTCTCATTCATTGCTTTTAGATGACTAAACTCTTTTACCATCCAATCAATATATATTGACTTAGCATCTATTTCAATAAATTCTTCATTTGATTCAATCACTTTATCTTGATTAGCAATAATTGTATCACCTAAAGAGTATATATCATCTGCAAAAAATGGCTTATGATCAATTGTCATTTTAAATCCATTATATTCACTTGGATTATGACTACCTGTAATCATAATAGAAGCTTGTGGTTTTAAAGCATCTTTGTGCTTGTCACTCTCTGTGAGAAACTCTTGAAATGAAGCAAAATAATTTACACCAGTTGCAACCATACCCATACCAAGTACTTTACAACCAGCCGAATTTAACCCACTTGTCAAATATCCAAATAGTTCAGGAGAGTGTGTTCTAGCATCATAACCCACTACAACAACAGAGCCCTCACCTGTTTGTTTGATAACCTCAAGCCCAAAATAATATCCAAGAAGTTTAATACTTTGTTCATTTAATTCAGTTGGTACTATACCTCTAATATCATATTCTCTAAAAATAGACTTTTTAATCATCTTTTACCTTAAGTTTTAAAATTTATATACAATATTGTATCCAATAGATTATAGGAGAAAGTTTAGTATGTATGTTTATAATTTCTAATAGTCATAGGAAATGTAGAGTAATCAAAACGTAATTATTATCAGATACTGTTATATTAAATATGAAAAGAGTACGCTGTAAATATTGTGATAGATATATAAAACTTGAAAACTTAGAACATGGGTATGATTATAATTGTCCCAATTGTAATTCGATGGTATATAGACCAGGAGAATCTATAAATATAGTTGCAATTATATCTATAAGTACATTGATAGTATTTGCTTGGGCTGTAAACCTCCCACTTCTTAGCGTGTATGTAATTGATGATAATCAAGTATCAATTATGCAGTCTTTAGACTTTTTGTTCAAAGTAGATATTTTTAGTGGTATTATCCTTTCAATTACTATTATAGTTATCCCAATATTTATGGTTCTTCTTACCCTTGCTATTATTTATCATAAGCTTTTCAAAATTCCCATCTCCATGCTTAAAAATATGATCGCTATTTATATACATATAAAAGATTGGAATATGATCGAGGTTTATTTTGTAGGGCTTTTAATATCTATGGTTAAGCTTATAGAGCTTTCAGATATGAGTATACTTCCAGGTTTTTGGATCAATATGTTGTATGTTCTTTTACTCTATCTTTCTCTTACACTTTTTAATCCATATGATATTTTGCATATCCATAAAAGAAAACCAATCAATAAGAACTCACTAAAAATAGCTATATTGTTTCTGATTTTGGCTTTTATATTTATCCCTGCTTCAAATATATTACCAATAATGCCAACATATAAATACGCTGTAACTTATGACAACACAATTTTTGATGGGATATATGCTTTTTATGAGGAGGGTGATTATTTTATTTCTTGGGTGATATTTTTTACAAGTATTTGTATCCCTCTTCTTAAAATAATTGGAGTAATGGTTATGGTATCGATGGTCAAATTTGACATATTGCAAAACTATAAAAAATTTGCAACAAAGTATTATATCATCACTGATGCACTAGGGAAGTATTCTATGCTAGATGTTTATGTAGTGGTATTAGCAGCAGCATTTATACAATATGACGATCTTATAAGAATAGAGATTGGCGAAGCGATAATACCATTTACATTGGTGGTATTTTTTACAATGGTAGCTAGTAAAAGTTTTGATACAAGATTATTATGGAAGAGAGATAAAGTAAACAATGACAAATGAACCAACAGTGAAAAGAAAAAGATCAGTAATATTTTTAGC
>CBFHVJ010000041.1:0-11004 GCA_965659435.1 uncultured Arcobacteraceae bacterium | reverse complement strand
AACTCATATCACTATTTGATATTAATAAACTTGAAAAGAAAAAAGTTATTCAAGATAGTTTTGATGAGAGTATCTTTTGTGATCAAAAGTCCAAGCTTCAAAAGTTTATCGATCAGTTAGAAACTTTATGTGAAGATACTACAGCAAAAGATATTTTAAACGATACAAAATTATATCTAGAAGATCAAAAGTTTTCTATAGGTATCACAGGGGTAATAAATTCTGGGAAATCTACAATGCTAAATGCCCTACTTAAGCAAGATCTACTTGGAACTGCAATCGTCCCAGAAACAGCAAATTTAAGTGTACTCAAACACTCAAAAGAGCCATACGCTACAGTAAACTACTGGGACAATCAAGAGGGATTAGGAAGTGCTAAATCTACTACGATTTCACTTGATACGCTATGTGATTATACATCTGCAAAAAATACGCAATCTAAACTTATCAAAAGTGTAGAGATTGGTACACCAATAAACTTCTTAGATGAAAGTATAGAGATTGTTGATACTCCTGGACTTGATGACCCTATAGTTTTAAGAGAAGAGATCACAAAAGAGTATATCAGTAAATGTGATCTTATGCTTCATCTTATGAATGTAAACCAAAGTGCTACACAAAAAGAGATGGAGTTTATTTTAGATGCCCTTCTTTATCAAAATATCACAAAGCTTTTAGTAGTAGTTACCAAAGCAGATACAGTAAGTGAAGATGAACTTCATGAAGTTATCAACTATGTGAAAAGAAGTATAAGAGAAAAACTTCAATCTATAGAATACAACAGTAAAATAGAATCTATTTTAAAAAACCTTATGGTTATTCCTATATCTGCTACGACAAAGATGGGGATTAATAGTGTAGAAAAATATCTTGAAGATACACTTTTTGGAAAGCAAAACCAAAAAACACAACTTATTTTAAATTCAACTAGTTCAAAAATCCAAAAGATTATAGATATAGAAAAAAACTCTTTAGAATATCAACTTATAAATTTAGAAAAATCAACTGATCAACTTGAAGATGAACTTCAAACTTTCAAAAAAGAAAAAATACAACTAGAGCAAGAGTTTCAACTGATTCAATCAGATATCAAAACATACCAAATGGGTATCAAAAGTTATCTTACAGTACTTGAGACATTTTTACAAAGTGAATTTCAAACACTCAACGAGATACTTTTAAGAAGAGTAGTTGATGATATAAATTATGAACTAAAAAACAACAAACAAAAACCATCTTCTAATAGAATCAAAACTATGATCACTATCACACTCAATGATGGTATTTTAGATATTATCCGTGATTATAGATTTAAGCTCACACAAAAGATGGAAACTATATCAAACCAATGCCATCAAAAACATAGTCAATTTGAAAAGATTGATATCCAAACTCAAAGTTTTTCATCTGGTTTTCTTACAGCTAGTCATAGTGTAATAATCCAAGAAATTTTAAATACTATAGAGCAAACAAAAACTAGTAGACTTTCAGAGATAAGTACTCAACTGTATACTATTATTGAAAAAGAAAACAAGCCCTTACATACAAAGATCAAACAAAAAGCAAATGACTTAAGTGTTGAGTTACTTGAAGAGTTTTTTAAAGCACTTAATAAACCTCTAGATCAATACACTCAACGACTTCAAACAAAAGAGGATAGTTTAAAATCTATGATTGAAAACTCAAATAGTACTCAAGAGGATAAAGATCAATTGTCCTTGAGTATTTATAAAAAACTTGAACAACTTCAAGAGCTTGAAAAAGATATAGTATCATGAAGGTTTTAGAAAGTTTTATACAAGAATACAATCAATACCTTCTTGACAATCAAAAAGTTTACGATGACAATCTTCATGGTGTTGTAAAAAAAGTAAAAGAAGATCTAACACAAGAGCAGTTCTTTCCATCAAAAGAGCTAAATGATGTACTAAACAAACTTCTTAGTCGTACAAAGAAACCTATGAAAGTAGCAATAGTTGGACAGTTTTCATCTGGTAAAACAACTTTTATAAATGCCCTACTTTCAAACAATATATTACCAACAGGTATCACACCTGTGACATCAAAGGTAAACTATATTGAATATGGTACAGAGTTAAAACTCAAAGTAACTTACAATAGTGGTGCACAAGAGTATCATAGTATCGACAATATCTCACAGTTTACAGACCAGAGAAAAAATACCGTTGATATCAAGTTCCTTACACTTTTTGCACCATTTGAGATATTAAAAGATATTATCTTTGTAGATACTCCAGGGTTAAACTCCCAATCACAAAGTGATACAAATATCACACATAAAGTTTTACAAGATGTAGATGGAATCCTTTGGTTGACACTACTAGATAATGCTGGTAAACAAAGTGAAGAGAAAGTTTTAAAAAGATATATGAAAAGCTTTAAAGACAAATCACTTTGTATATTAAATCAAAAAGATAAGTTCTCACAAGAGGAGATCAATGCAAGTGTGTTCTATATAAAAGAGACATTTAAAGACTTTTTTGTGGATGTAATCCCAATCTCAGCTAAACAAGCACTTGATGCAAATATTAAAGATGATATGAACTCTTTAGAAAATTCAAATATGGGTGAAGTTCTAAACTTTATTAATAATAATATCAGACCAAAAGCAGATGAATTAAAAAGCTTTAGTATTAAAAAAGATCTTCGTGGTGTATGTGATATTTTAATCAAAGAATATGAAACAATTGCTACTATTTATAGTTCATTACTTGATATTTTAAATTCAAAAGAGGATGAAATACTAGCTCAATTTGATACTATTTATAAAACCTATCAAAATGAATTTTTAGTATTAGAAAACTCTTTGGAAAGTGTTTTAGAACACATATCAAGTAAAACATATCAAAATATCAAACGATCAAAAAAAGATAGATATGAAACACAAAAAAAGTTTCTAGGTGAAAAGATAATCAAACATCAATATGAGATATCAATTTTAGATAGTGATCACACTATTAATCAACTTTTTTACCAAAATGATGATGTGGAAAAGATGTTTAAAAGTATTATTAATATGATTGGTGATCTTGAATGTGATATCTCAAGATCATTTGACAATGTATTTACACTTTTCTCTTCAGATATTGTTAAATGGCAAAACACTTATAAACTCAAACAAAAACAAAGAGCTATTAGTTCTTATAGAGAGTTTTCAGATCTTCGGCACTTTGCAGCTGAAACATATGAAAGAATATTATTATCATATCATGACAATCTATTTGAAAACACTCAAGGATTAAGTAATAAACTAGAATTTTTAAGAGGGGCTATTGCCTTTAGTTATAAGCAAAATATAATAGTAACGATCAACCATTTTGAAAAACAGATCAAAGAATCCATAGTAGCGTATGAAAAAGACCCTCAAAGTTACTCTTTGGTGATTCCAAAAGAAGAAGATATTTTAAATATGCTTAAAACAAATTTTGCATTTGAGCAGTTCCAAAATAATCTGACAAATAGAAGAAGTTATCTTTCAAATGTGATTAAGGAATCAAAAGAGAGCTTTAAAAATACAAATATCCAAAAACAAGAGATGGTAGAAAATAGACGAGACAAATATCTTGAAAAAGCAAATCTAATCTCTAAAATAAAAAATGGTATTGAAGAATAGCTTATAAGTAAACTATTCTATTCTCATCCAAACTAATTCTTCCAGATTCAAGTATCTTTGTCACATTTAAAGTATTTTGAATTGTTGGTAGTGTTGTATTAAACTCTTCTAGTTTTGAACCATCCTCTTTTAAAACAATTGAACTTTTTATAAATGTACCAATTGATTTATATCCATAAGATTCTTGCCCTGCAAATTTTCCATCTCTTGGAGTATATTTCATAAATAGTGGATTTGAACTTTTAAAGCCACTATTATCAGTACTTTGAGTATACCCTCTGTGTGCCTGATCTATATTTATCTCACCATTATGTCCCATATAGAAAAATCTTTGCTGTGAGTGTACATCTGCTGGTGGTGCTATCCATGATGCTGTGTGTACTGATGTACCAATACTTCCACTACTGTTTTCCCAAGTCACAGTTAGTGTGATAGTATCTTCTACATCTCTATCAAGTTTTTTATTAGCAACACCTGTTGATGCTGATGCTAAAACTGATATAGGCTTTGCAAAATCCTTTACAGCCCAACATAAGAAGTCAACATGATGAGAATTTAAATAATAACTAATATCACTACTAATTCCTGCCCACGAACTAAATGTATCTAATTGTGATTTTGGTTGTGACATATAACTATTAAAATATGAAAGCTCACCAAATGTTTGGATATTATCTCTAGCATCTGCGTAGATTGGATCAAATCTTTTATGAACTTCAAGCATAAGTAAAAGATCATTTTGTTTTGCTAAGACTTGAAGTTCTTTATGCTCTTGTGAAGTTTTTACAAGTGGTTTAGCTACAAGAGTATGCATTCCAGACTCAAGAGCATATTTAGCAATATCAAAATGTGTATCATCTGGTGTGAATATTAAAACAGCTGAACCTTTTTCTAAATCATCAATTGCCTTTTTATAAGCTGTATCACTTTTTGTACTCTTTGGGTATGGACTAAAAGTTGTATCTAAAGTGGGATATGTACCTTTTAAATTTTGTTCAAAATGTTCAGTAATGAGATCAAACCTATTTGGATCTCTACCAACTAGCTTCACCTCATCGATCAATCCTTGATCTCTCATATCAAATAGTGAAAGTGCAATAACGCCTAGACTTTTATCTGAATTTGCTTTTGTATTACCAGAAATTCCAGTAACATATTCCCCTATTCCAATAACTGCTACATCTATTGCCATTTTAGTTTTCCTTTATTTGACGCTCGCATATTGTCTCAACTATACCAGCTTTAATCCCTAGCTTTTCTAGTTGAATTTTTGAACGTTTATCTTTTGATTCCATTTTTTGTTTGTGATAAGCTTCTCTTTGATCACAATCCCATGTTGTACTCCATACAACACTATCAAGATTCACTACTTTTGCTTTCATTTGATTTTGTTTTAAACTTTGAAGTAAAGAAATAGTTACAACCTCTTCTACTCCCCCTGGAATATCTTCTAAGTTTCCACTTGAAATTGATAAAAAACCTATAAGACCAAGTTTTTCAATATTCCAAAGTGCAAGTGTATTCCATGGAGTTGTCCAGCCATTAAGCTGTGTACATAGTTGTCTTTCATCTCCATGTAGAGTGTGTAGTTTTGCTCCTACAACTAAAGTGTCTTGAGTTAGATGGGATTCTAGTTTTTCCATATCACTTAATGATATCTCAACTTCAATACTTTGAAATAGTAGCTCTTTTGCTCCAAGTGAAAGTGCTTTTTCTACAAGCATATTAAGTGGTTGAGTAAAACTAATCCATGGTTCTATATGGAAAAACTGTATTTTATCTTTGAAATCTACTTTAGCATCTTGAATAGCTTTTAAATATTTTGTATCAACAACGACTATAAGTATGTCACAGTAGTTTAATACATGGTTACACCAAGTGATAATATCTTCATGGTTTAGAAGTCTATTTTCATTTGTAGTATGTAGTCTTGTAGCTACTATTCTCATAGTCCTAGTTCCCCATTTGATAATTTTTGTGCGATTGTATCATTTAAAACTTCATATTTCCCATCAAAAAAAATAAAATGTGGCTTAGTTTTATACTCACTAAAACCTTTTTTTGCAAGGTGTGTTTTTTGTATCTTTAAAGTTGAAGTTGTTTGATGCTTGTGATCTTCTAGTTTTATGATATATGGCATCGCATAGTTTGCTAGTTTCATTTTTAAAGTATCTAGTATGCTATTTGGATCAAATGGCTTTTCTATCACAAGTGAAGCCATCCCTATTTTACCATCAACATTTGCTAATGTCACTCCATATACTACAACCTCATCAAACTCATAACAATCTCTTAGAGATTGTTCTACATCTACACAAGCGACATTTTCACCTTTATATCTATAGGTATCCCCTAGCCTTTCTATAAATGTAAAAAAACCATCCTCTTGTGATTTTAATAGATCTCCACTTTTCCACCAAAGGTCATCTTTCTTAAAAAGATCTCTATAAAGTTTGGCCTCATCTAAAGTGCTATCACAATACCCTCTATACTTTCCACTTGGCACTAGAAAAAGTGCTTGTCCATACTCACCATATTTAACTACTTTGTACTCATCATCTACAAGTACCATCTCATTTAGTCTTGGATCATGTGGGGGAAGGTATCCACAAAAACCATGAATATTAAACCAATTTGTCAATGCACCAGCTGGCATCTCTGTTGAACCAAAGTGTTCAACTACATGCTTAATATTAAATCTATCAACCACATCATCCCATAGCTGTTTTGTCAAACCATTTCCAAAAATAACTTTTAAAGATGTATCTTTTTTTTCTTGATATCTATTGAGTATATATCTCCAAAGTTCGCCTATATAAACCATATGTGTACAATTAAATTTTTCTATATCATTCCAAAATGAACTTACTGAAAACTTCACTTTTAAAGTGCTACATGATCCAGAAAAAATCACACTACTAAAAGCAACTGCAAGTGCATTTCCATGATATAGTGGTAGTGGTATATAGCAGTTATCATCTGAACTCATACCAGTTCGTAAACTCCATGCAATCCCTGCACCTAACATTCTTCTATGAGAAAATAATGCCCCTTTACTTTTTCCTGTGGTTCCACTAGTAAAAATCACAAATGCTGGGTCATCTAATGAAGTTTCTTTTATCTCATAATTCTTTTTATAACTTTCTTTACTATTTACTATTGATTCTATACAAAAGTTTTTACATCCTGTTATAGAATTTCCAAGTACTATAGTTGTATTTGAATCTTTTGATAACTCCTCTCTTCTACTATCAGGTTCGCGGTTGTTAAAAAGTATTGCTAATCTTCCAGCTTTATTTATCCCTATAAGTGCAGCCATAAATAAAAAGCTATTTTGATAGTTTAACCCTATATGGTATTGATCTGTTGTATGAAGTATAAAATCTTTTATTTTTTCCGATGTAATATCAAGTTGATTATAGGTAAATTGTTTATTTGTATTAGCTTCTATTATCACAATATTTTCACCAAACTGTTTCACTTTTTGTAAAAATACTTCTACCCAATTTGTAATATTTTGAGAAGTTATATCATCCCATATTTTAGTTTCTACAGATGAGAGTTGATTGTAAAGCTTTTCAATCCCTTCGGATGTGTCATTATTCTCGTAGATTGAATCAATAAATTGCATATTCATAGTGCGATTATATCATAAGCAACTTTAGGCTATAATCCGCGTAAATAGAATAAAAACAAAAGAAATTTAGGGAAATTACATTGCAGCAAAATATTAGAAACTTTTCAATTATCGCACATATTGACCATGGTAAGTCTACACTTGCAGATAGAATCATCCAAGAGTGTGGAGCAGTAGCAGATAGAGAGATGTCTGCTCAAGTTATGGATACTATGGATATTGAGCAAGAAAGAGGGATCACTATCAAAGCACAGTCTGTTAGACTTGACTATGTAAAAGATGGTGTACCATATGTTTTAAACCTTATTGACACTCCGGGACACGTTGATTTTTCATACGAAGTAAGTAGATCATTAGCATCATCAGAAGGTGCTTTACTTATTGTTGATTCAACTCAAGGGGTTGAGGCACAAACTATTGCAAATGTATATATTGCTATGGAAAATGACCTTACACTTATGCCTGTAGTAAATAAGATTGATCTTCCATCTGCTGATCCAGATAGAGTACTTGAAGAAACTGAAGATGCTATTGGACTTGACTGTACTGAACATAACCTAATTAGTGCTAAAACTGGTCTTGGGGTAAAAGATCTTATTGACTCTATTGTAGATACTATTCCAGCACCTAATGGTGATAAAAATGCACCAACAAAAGCACTTATTTATGATAGCTGGTTTGATAACTATCTTGGTGCGTTAGCACTTGTAAGAGTTTATGAAGGATCTATAAAAAAAGGTCAACTATTAAAGATGATGAATACTGGATATGAGCATAAAGTACTTGATCTTATGTATCCACATCCAATCAAAAAACAAAAAACAGATGAGATCAAAACTGGTGAAATTGGTATTGTTATATTAGGTCTTAAAACAACTGAAGCAATTGCTGTAGGTGATACAATCACTGATGCAAAAAATCCAACTGCTGAGATTATTGATGGATTTGAACCTGCTAAGCCATTTGTATTTGCTGGACTTTATCCAATCGATACAGATAAATTTGAAGATTTAAGAGATGCATTAGAAAAGTTGCAATTAAACGATAGTTCTATCTCATATGAACCAGAAAGTTCTGCAGCCTTAGGAAGTGGATTTAGAACAGGTTTCTTAGGTATGCTTCATATGGAAGTTATTAAAGAGAGATTAGAAAGAGAATTCAAACTTGATCTAATTGCAACAGCTCCAACAGTTGTATATAAAGTACTTACAACTTCAGGAGAGGAGATGATGATACAAAACCCTTATGAACTACCTGCTGTTAATCATATTGAAGTTATCTCTGAACCATATGTAAAAGCTACTATTTTAGTACCTGATGAATACCTTGGAAATGT
Source organism: uncultured Arcobacteraceae bacterium (assembly GCA_965659435.1). Lineage (GTDB taxonomy): Bacteria > Campylobacterota > Campylobacteria > Campylobacterales > Arcobacteraceae > JADHTT01. The sequence goes on along the minus strand of CBFHVJ010000041.1, from coordinate 2,397 downwards.
AATCAAACTTCTAAATGATAAAAGAGGTATCCAGATCAAAATGGATTACATCAACCAAAGAGTTTTACTTGAGTATGACATCCCTATGAATGAGATAGTAATGGACTTCTACGATAAGTTAAAGTCTACTACAAAAGGTTATGCATCATTTGATTATGAAATCACAGGATTTAGACCTGGTAACCTTAAAAAATTAGATGTTTTAGTAGCTGGTGAAGCTGTTGATGCACTATCTATTATTGTACCAGAAGAGAAAGCACAAGCTAGAGGTAGAGTATTTGTAAAACAACTAAAAGAATTAATTCCTAGACAACTATTTGAAGTAGCTATTCAAGCTAGTATCGGAAAAGATATTATTGCAAGAGAAACTGTAAAATCTACTGGTAAAAATGTAACTGCAAAATGTTATGGTGGAGATATCACAAGAAAAAGAAAACTTCTTGAAAAACAAAAAGCTGGTAAAAAAAGAATGAAAGCTATTGGAAAAGTTAGTGTTCCTCAAGAAGCATTTATGGCAGTACTTAAACTAGACTAATTTTAAGATTTTACTATGTATGCCAATATAAAAGATTTAATTGAAAGTAAAATATTTCAAAATTTTATCATCGCATTGATTGTACTAAATGGTATAACAATGGGACTAGAAACTTCAAAAGAGATCACAAACTCTTTTGGATACCTTATCAATAACTTCGATAAGTTTGTTATCACTATCTTTACTATTGAGATCATCTTACGTATATATGTTCATAGATTAAGTTTTTTTAAAGATCCTTGGAGTATCTTTGACTTTTTAATTGTAGCTATTTCACTTGTACCTGCAAGTGCTGGATTTGAGATCTTAAGAATATTAAGAGTTCTTAGACTTTTAAGACTTATAACTGTTATCCCTCAAATGAGGAAAATAGTACTAGCACTTTTAGGCACTATTCCAGGTATGGCATCGATTGCTGGTCTTATGGCACTATTTTTTTATATATTTTCTATTATGTCAGTGCAACTATTTGGAGAGACTTATCCTCAATGGTTTGGTACTTTAGGGGAATCATTTTATACACTATTTCAAGTTATGACACTTGAATCTTGGTCTATGGGAATTGTAAGACCTATTATGGAGACACATCCTTATGCTTGGACTTTCTTTATTCCATTTATCTTCTTAGCTACATTTATCATGATCAATCTTATTATTGCTGTAGTTGTTGAAGCTATGGGTGAGATTACAAAAGAGGATCATGAAACGATTGACGATACATCTTGTGATGTCAAAAAACTTCGTACTGAGATTCAAGAGTTAAAACAATTAGTTATTGAACTAAAAAAGGGAGATAATGAAAGATAATCTACTTGGTATACTTATAGCTACATCTATTGCAATGGTGGCTATTTTACTATCTAATTTTATCACTATTGGTGCAGTTGCACTTGCTATTATAGTTGGTGTATTTATAGGAAATACTATAAAGTTAGATAAAAAATTCTCTCCTGGAATCACATATAGTGAGAAAACACTTTTAGCTTATGCTATTGCTTTAATGGGTATCAATTTAGACTTTAATATCTTACTTCAACTTGGATTTAAAACTATTATTTTAATTGTAGTTGCATTAACTTTAACACTTTTAAGTGCTATCTATCTAGCAAAACTATTTAAATTTGATACAAAATTTGCATTGATGCTTGGTATTGGAAATGGTGTATGTGGAAGTGCAGCAATCGCAGCAACAAAAGATGTAATCAAACTAGATAAAGAAAAAGTTGGATTATCTGTAGCAATTGTAAACTTTCTAGGAACTGTAGGGATATTCTTAGTTCCACTTATTGGAACATATCTATTAAGTTTAAGTGATATTAATAATGGTGTACTTATAGGAAACACTCTACAAGCTGTTGGTCAAGTAATTGCTGGTGGTTTTAGTGTAAATGATACTGTTGGTCAAACTGCTACTGTTGTTAAGATGGGGAGAATATTGATGTTAACACCACTTATTTTTGTACTGATATACTTTATGAATAAACAGGTAAAAAATATAGCATCAAGCTCACCATCAAAAATGGAGATACCAAACTTTGTAATAGGTTTTGTTGTATTTTCACTTATAGCTACAAGTGGGCTATTACCTGAATCAATTGTATCGATCATTTCACTTACTAGTAAATATCTACTTATTATTGCTATGGCAGCGATTGGTCTTAAAATCAACTTTAAAACAATAGCTCAACATGGTTCAAGTGCTCTATTAATTGGAACACTAATCTTCATAATACAAATAGTATTTACTTCACTAGTTTTACTAGCACTATTTTAAACTATGAGATGTATATCATGTGAATCACTCTCATGGTATATCATCTGCAAAAAATGTCAAGATAATCTTCTAGAACCACACTTTAATA
>CBFHVJ010000040.1:0-11047 GCA_965659435.1 uncultured Arcobacteraceae bacterium | reverse complement strand
GCTTTCTACAACTATAGGACTTATTATTGTAGGATTTGGTTTAGCTGTATTTTTACAAGGTTTAGAAATTGGTATATTTCCTGTAGGGGAAGGATTAGCGAAAGATTTTGCATCTAAAGGATCTAAAATATGGGTACTCATATTTGGATTTATGATAGGGTTTGGTACAACTGTTGCTGAACCTGCACTAGCAGTAATAGCCCAAAAAGCTGCTGCTATAAGTAGTGGTAGAATTGATGCTGATACGCTGCGATTTGTTGTTGCTATATCTGTAGGGTTTGCAATACTACTTGGTGTATATAGGATTATCAAAGGTCATCCAATCCACTATTACATCATTGCTGGATATATTGCAGTTGTAACTGTGACATTTGCAGCACCCCCTGAAATAATTGGACTTGCCTATGACCTAGGTGGAGTTACCACTTCAACTGTAACAGTTCCTTTAGTTGCTGCTTTAGGAATTGGTCTAGCTTCTTCTATCAAAGGAAGAAATCCTGTAATTGATGGATTTGGTCTTATTGCTTTTGCTTCTTTAACACCTATGATTTTTGTGCAAATATATGGTATTGCTGTATATAACCTTGTAGAGGCCAAAGAGGTAGCAAGTGTTGTTATCCAAGCTCAAGTAAGTCAAATAGCCTCTATTAATATGAGTTCTATTTTAAGTGGTATACTCAATGTAGTTAAAGATGTATTACCAATTTTAGCAATTATCCTTTTCTTCCAATATGGTGTTATTAAAAAGAATATTGAAAATTTAAAAATAGTATTTCTTGGTTTCTTTTTAGTTATTCTTGGACTATATGCATTTATCTTAGGTTTAGAGCTAGGATTATTTAGCCTTGGTGAATCGATGGCTTACCAACTAACACTTAATGGTAATGAGTGGGTTATATTCTCATTTGCTTTTGCTATTGGATTTTCAACTACTATGGCTGAACCTGCACTTATGGCTATTGCTAAAAAAGCAAAAGAGATTAGTGATGGTAAAATCAATGATTTTACTCTAAGGTTATTTGTAGCAATGGGTGTTGCTATTGGAATTGCACTTGGTGCATTTAGAATTGTAGATGGTGGACAAATTCACTACTATATCATAGTAGGATATCTTATTGTTATTATCCTTACATGGGTAGCTCCTAAATACATTATCCCAATTGCATATGATAGTGGTGGTGTTACAACTTCAACTGTAACAGTTCCTTTAGTTGCCGCTTTAGGAATTGGTCTTGCTACAAATATTGAAGGTCGAAGTGCTTTAATTGATGGATTTGGTCTTATTGCATTTGCTTCACTTTTTCCAATGATCACAGTAATGATATATGGTATCATCAGTGAAAAAGTTGGTATCAAAAGTGATACAGAAATTGAAAAAGAACATATTCCCAAAATACTTTCTGAAATAGAAGAATCACAGGTTGCATCTATAAATTTTGATGATTCTGATCTTATAACAAAACTAGATATCAATTTTAGTGCAGTTGTTGTTATTGTACCATCTGAAAAGAAAGAGGATGCAATTACTGCTGCTCATAGTGCAGGAGCGACAGGTGTTACTCACTTTAGTGCGTCTGGTATGGGATTAGCAGAGCTAGAAAACTATTATAGAATTAGCCCTGAAGCAAATGATGAAGTGTTACTGTTCTTATTACCTGAGACTCTTGTAACTCCTGTGTTACAAAGTATTACTCACTCTTTACATATTACAAGTACGGGTGATGGTATTGCCTTTGCGATGCCACTTTCTCATATGAAAGGTATTAGTTTACGTCAAGAGAAAACATTTAAAGAAGAGATTAATAATCTCAAGAAGTAGTTATGGATATTTTAGATAGTTTTTATGATATTGATTTTTCGAAAATTGATTTTGAGGAGAGAAAACTATCTATATCTAAGAAAAAGACTATCCTTTATGGTCCACCTAAAAGTGGAAAAAGTTATCTAATATTTGATCATCTTTCACTTTTTAAATCTGAAGAATATTTATATATTGATTTTGATGATCTTAAAATCAATAACTTTAACTTTTATAAAGATATTCAAAAATTTATAGATCAAAATAATATTAAAATAGTTGCTTTAGATAATTTTGACTTTTCACTTTCTCTTCCTAAATGTGATTCTATATTAATTGCCACAAATAGCTATCACTATTTAGAAGAATTTGAAACTATACTTTTATACCCTACAGATTTTGAAGAATTTTTACTTTTTGACAAACACCAAAATATCACAACATCATTTAATTACTTTTTAAAATTTGGAAACTTAGTTAAAACTATTCAAACAAATCAACACCATAAACATGAACAATTGCAAGAGCATATAAAACTACTTAGCAATGATAAAACCGAATTGACTATGTTAAAAACTATTATAAACAGTAGTGGTGAGATAAAATCTTTAAATCAACTCTATACAACACTTAAAAAAGAGATTAAAATCTCAAAAGATAGATTTTATAACTATTGTAAAGTATTGGAAAATGATCTTATTATAAGTTTTCTACCTAAATTAGATCATGAAAAATCTGCTAAAAAAATCTACGTATACAATCATGCACTAATAAGTGAAGTAAGTTTCAAGAAGAATTTTAATAACATCTTTACTAATATGGTTTATTTAGAACTAAGAAAGAAGTTTGATGAGATTTATTATGATGATCAAATTGATTTTTATATTCCTCAAAATAAAGAGATAGTTTTGTCAAAACCATTTTTTATCGGATTTAATATATCTTCAAAAATACTTGCTTTTATAGAGAATCATAATATTCAAAAAATCACTATCGTTACAGTAAGTAATGATTCAAGCATCTATATTGATAATATAGAATGTGAAATAAATCCTTTTTATACATGGGCAATTAAATGATAGAAAACTTAATAACACCAAACTTATGTGGTATAGATGAAGCTGGACGTGGACCATTTGCAGGTCCAATGGTAGTAGCAGGAGTAAAACTTTTTAAACCAATTGAAGAGTTAAATGATTCTAAAAAGCTTAGTGAGAAAAAAAGAGAAAAACTTTTTGATATCATCAAAGATAACAGTGAATTTCATATAGTATTTTCAACTGCTCAACAAATAGATCAACTGGGAATTAGTCTTTGTATCAAAAACTCTATTTTAGAAATTATGGATAATATCGATACAGATAGTTTTTTAATGGATGGAAATACATCTTTTGGAATAGAAAATTTACCCTATAAAATAAAAGCAGATGCGTCTATAGGTGAAGTTGCAGCTGCATCGATACTTGCAAAAGTTAGTCGTGATAGATATATGGTAAAGCTAGCTTCAAAATATCCTCAATATCAATTTGAAAAACACAAAGGGTATGGAACAAAATTACATACTGAAGCTATTAAAGAATTTGGACTTTGTGCTGAACATCGTAAAAGTTTTAAAATCAAAGCATTAGAATGTTAAATATGAATTTACAAATTAATGAAATAGTAGATATTAATGATGAAAGAATTAAAGAATTCATCTCATTAAAACAATCATTACATGATGATAAATATGTTGTAGTAGAAAGTAAAAATGTATTTAAAAAGCTTTTTAAAACAAATATTAAAATACATAAAATATTTACTAATACTGAAGGCTTAGAATTTATCAATAGTAACTATAATAATATTGATTTTCCAATATATACAGCTTCAAATTCTATTATGAAAAAGATTGTAGGTCATACAATTCATCAAGGGATGATGGCACTTATTGATAAGCCATCATATATTGACTTCAATACGATCAAAGGAAATGTAGTAGTGTTAAACTCACTCACTTCTCCTGAAAATGTAGGATCAATTGTAAGATCATGTGCTGCTTTTAATATAGATACAATTATTATTGATGAAAAAACTTGTTCACCATATATTAGAAGATGTATAAGGGTATCAACAGGTAATATATTTAACATTCAAGTATATAAATCTTCAAACCTCAAAGATGATTTATTGAAGCTACAAAATCAAGACTATAAAGTATTATCTACAGCTAATTCTTCTAATGCCGTTAGCTTACATCAATATTGTTTTCCACAAAAGTCTGCTATTATTATTGGTAATGAGGGACATGGTATTCAAAATGAAATTTTAGATTTATCTGATGATATAATCAAAATCGATATTAATGAAGATGTTACTAGTTTAAATGCGGCAATTGCAGCATCATTAGTATTATATCAAATGACTACTACATAAACTTATTTATAAATCATTTTAGATATTATACCCTTATCAAAAAAAGGGGTTAACTTGAAAAAACTACTACTATTAGTGTTTACATCACTTACATTATTTGCAGCAAATCCTATAGCTGTATTAGAAACAAATCAAGGAAAAATTGAAATCGAATTAAGAGCAGACTTAGCTCCAAAGGCAGTTGAAAATTTCTCTACACATATTAAAAATGGATTCTATGACGGAATTATTTTCCATAGGGTGATTAAAAACTTTATGATCCAAAGTGGTGATCCAAAAGGGACAGGTAGAGGTGGTTACTCTATTTGGAAAAAACCATTTGAAGATGAATTTAGTTCTCAAGCACTATTTGACAAGCCAGGAATATTAGCTATGGCAAATAGAGGACCAAATACAAACGGTAGTCAATTTTTCATAACAACAGCAAAAACACCATGGTTAAATGGTGGACATACTATTTTTGGATATGTAATTAATGATACTTATTCAACAGTTAGAAAAATAGAAAATGTAAAAACTTCGGGAAGATATGGTGGAGATAAACCACTTAAAACTGTAAAGATTATCAAAGCATATATAAAATAACTTTTCGATATAATCGCGAATAAATTTAATTAATTAAGGTAGATACTAAATGTCAACAAATCAAACACCATTAGAGATTGCATTAGCACATTCTATGACTGAAGAAGAGTACAACACTGTTGTAGATATGTTAGAAAGAGAACCAAACTACACTGAAATTGGTATTATTTCAGCTATGTGGTCTGAGCACTGTTCATATAAATCTTCAACTAAATATCTTAGAGGTTTTCCTACAAAGGCTCCATGGGTTATTCAAGGTCCAGGTGAAAATGCTGGTGTAATTGATATTGGTGGTGGATATGCCGCTGTATTTAAAATGGAATCACATAATCATCCAAGTTTTATTGAACCATACCAAGGTGCTGCTACTGGTGTTGGTGGTATTATGAGAGATGTATTTACAATGGGAGCAAGACCTATTGCATCTATGAACTTAATTCAATTTGCTGGTATTGATGGCGATAGTGCTACTGCTAAAAAGCATAGACACTTATTAAGAGGTGTAGTTGCTGGTATTGGTGGATATGGTAACTGTATGGGTGTTCCAACAATTGGTGGACAAACAAACTTTGAAGAGTGTTATGCAGGAAATAACCTTGTAAATGCATTTAACTTAGGACTTGCAAAATCTGATGAGATCTTCTTAGGAATTGCTGAAGGTATCGGAAATCCTGTAATGTATGTTGGTTCAAAAACAGGTCGTGATGGTCTAGGTGGAGCTGTAATGAGTAGTGCAGCATTTGATGAAGATTCTGAATCAAAAAGACCAACTGTTCAAGTAGGTGATCCATTTACTGAAAAATTACTTCTTGAAGCTTGTTTAGAACTATTTAAAAAAGATTTAATTATTGGTATCCAAGATATGGGTGCAGCTGGTCTTACTTCTTCATCATTTGAGATGGCTGGTAGAACTGGTTCAGGTATGATTATGCATCTTGACAAAGTTCCAGCTAGAGAAGAAGGTATGACACCTTATGACTTTATGCTTTCAGAATCACAAGAAAGAATGTTAATCTGTGCAAAAGCAGGTTGTGAGCAAGCAGTAATTGATATTTTTGAAAAATGGGAACTTGATGCTGCTGTAATTGGTGAAGTTACAAACACTGGAAACATGGAACTATTCTGGCATGGTGAAAAATGTGCAGATATTCCTATTCAACCACTTTCAGAAGAAGCACCAGTACTTGATAGACCAGTTGCTAAACCTACATACTTAAATGATATCGAAGATGTAACTTTAACTCAAGATATCTCAACTCAAGCTGCATTTGACAAAATGTGGAGTTCTATTGAAGTTGTTGATAAATCTTGGATCTATGACCAATATGATTCAATGGTACAAACAAATACTGTAAAAGGACCTGGAAAACTTGATGGTTCTGTTATTAGAATCAAAGAAACAGGAAAAGCTTTAGCTATGAGTGCCGATTGTAACACTAGACTTTGTTATATCAATCCTGAACTTGGAGCAGCAGCTGCTGTTATGGAAGCTGGTAGAAATGTAGCTATGAGTGGTGCTAGACCTTTAGCAATTACAGACTGTCTAAACTTTGGTAATCCACAAAACCCTGAGGTTATGTGGCAATTTAGAGAAGCTTGTGAAGGTATCAAAGCTGCTTGTAAAGAATTAAACACTCCCGTAATTGGTGGAAACGTATCACTTTATAATGAAACAAACGGTGTTGGTGTATTCCCTACTCCTGCTATTGCAACTGTTGGTGTAAATGATGATATGAATAATGTACTACCTTCACACTTCCAATCTGAAGGAAACTATATTTGTATCTTAGGGGATACTAATAGTGAATTTGGTGGTTCTTTATACCTTAAAGAAGTAGAAGGCGTAGTTGCTGGTAAACACCCTGAAGTTGATTTTGCTAAAGAGTTAGCATTATGGGATACAGTAATTGAAGGAAATACTCAACACTTATTAGAATCTGCAAAAGATATTAATGTTGGTGGTCTTGCAATTGCTGCTGCTAAAATGTCAACTATTTCAAATATTGGATGTGAAATTGATCTATCAATTGAAAATGACAAAGATATCTTCTCAGAGTCTTTATCAAGAGCAATTGTAGAGGTTAAAGCTGAAAATATTGAAGCATTTGGAAAAATTGCAGAAAAGAAAGGTATTGCTTGTGTATGTGTAGGTAAAACTGGGGGAGATACAATCACAGTAAATAGCTTATACAAAAAGTTAGATGGATTAAAAGAGACTTACTTTAATAAATTTAAAGAAGTAATTGAACAAGATTTATAATAGAGGACTAAAATTGAGAGCATTAATATCTGTAAGTGATAAAAGTGGTGTTGAAAACTTTGCTAAAGAGCTAGTTTCATTAGGGTATGAGATTATCTCTACTGGTGGTACATATAAAAAACTTCAAGAAGCTGGAATTGCTGTAATTGAAGCAAATGAAGTTACTAAATTTCCAGAATGTTTTGAAGGAAGAGTAAAAACTTTAAACCCATACATTCATGGTGGTATCCTACATAGAAGAGATAAACAATCTCATCTGACAGAAGCTAAAGAACTTGGTGTTGAAGGTATTGATTTAGTGTGTGTAAATCTATATCCATTTAAAAATGCTATTGAAACAACTAATGACTATGAAGTGATTATTGAAAATATTGATATTGGTGGTCCAGCTATGGTTAGATCTGCCGCAAAAAACCATGATTCAGTAATCATTGTAACAGATGTAGCTGATTATGATTTAGTACTAAATAATCTTAAAAATGACACTAACAGTTTTGAATTCAGAAGAAATATGATGATCAAAGCTTATGAACATACAGCTGCTTATGATTCAATGATCGCAAACTATATGAATAAAAGATTCAACAATGGTATGGGTGATAAACAATTTATCGTTGGTGAAAAAGTATTTGACACAAGATATGGTGAAAATCCTCATCAAAAAGGTGCATTGTACGAATTTGATCAACATTTATCAAGTAAATTTATCCCTTTAAAAGGTGAAGCATCATTTAATAATATGGGTGATATAAGTGGAGCTGCTAAAATTGCATCTGCATTTGGTGATGATAATGCAGTTTGTATTGTAAAACATGGTAATCCATGTGGATTTGCAATCAAAGATACACTACTAGAATCTTATACTGAAGCACTTAAATGTGATCCAGTTTCTGCTTTTGGTGGAGTAGTTGCAGTAAATGGTACAGTTGATTTAGACTTAGCTATTAAAATGAATGAAATCTTTTTAGAAGTTGTATTTGCTGCAGATTTTACTGCGGAAGCCGAAGAGGAATTAAATAGAAAGAAGAGAATCAAACTATTTAAACAAGGTACAACAAAATTAGAAATGGCTGATGATGCTTTCAACTTTAAAATAGTTGATGGTGGATTTGTATACCAAGATAGTGATAAAGTTGAAGATGATGAAGTTGCAAATAGTGAATTAAAAACTACTAGAGAAGCAACAGAGCAAGAGAAAAAAGATATGGAAATAGCTTATAAAATTGCATCTTTCACTAAATCAAACTGTGTAGTATATGTTAAAAACTCTGCAATGGTAGCAGTTGGTATGGGTATGACTTCTAGAGTTGATGCAGCTAAAGCAGCACTTAGAAAAGCAGAAGATATGGGTCTAGATACAACTGGATCAGTTCTTGCATCTGAAGCATTCTTTCCATTTAGAGACTCAATTGACGCTGCGGCTGAAGCTGGTGTAAAATGTGTAATTGAACCAGGTGGTTCAGTTAGAGATGATGAAGTTATTGATGCTGCAAATGAATTTGGAATGGCTTTATACTTCTCAGGTAAAAGACACTTTTTACATTAATAAAAAAAGACTACTTTTTAAGTAGTCTTTACTTTACATTATAAATTCAACCCTCACAAAGTTCAATCGAAACTTTTAAAAATCCAGTAAATGCTGCATTATCCAAAGTAAGTGAATTATCTACATTTAATTTCATCTCATTTAATACATTTGTATAGTTTTCATAAAACTCAAAACTAGGTCTAGGTTTATATATTAAATCTTTCATTTCAAAATATTTAATAATATTTTTTGTAGTAGTTGGTTTAACAAAATATTCACTTTGTCGGTTTATACTATAAGGTATTATACTTACTATAGTCCATTTTGCTAACTTATATTTTGACAAAAATTCGACTAAACCTTCAAAGCCCTCTTTTTTATCTCCATATAAAAACTCGTAAAGTTCAATACTTAACATATCTTTTTCATATGAATTTAAAGTTTCAAGTGCATCTTTTAACTTTAGTTTATCAAAGAGTGAAACCATCACTGACTTTTGTATCACTTTAAAAAAGCCATCTATTACTAGACTTGGATTTGAAAACACCTCTTTTGCTAATACAACTTTAGCAAACTCTTCTAATTTCTCTGGTTTAAAGTTTTTCATTGTTGGAAAAAAGTAAGCATCTTGAAAGCCAGTTGGGTATCTATCTAAAAATTCTGACTCTAAATCTTTTAATTTATCTAAATTCATAAATAAATTATATCACATTAAGGAAATAAGAGATAATCTTCTTTTATCATAAAGACTATAAAGGAATTCTCATCTCATATTTTGTATATATTTTAAAGTGTAATGATGAAACTCTTTATACAGGTATCACTAAAGATATTTCAAAAAGAATTGATGAGCATAATTATAGTAATAAAGGTGCAAAATATACAAAAGCACGAAGACCTATAAAGCTTCTGTATAGTGAAGCTTCAAAAGATAGAAGTTCTGCTTCAAAAAGAGAATACGAAATCAAAAAACTCTCAAGAGAAAAAAAACTTGAACTAATTTACAAATAAATATTTTTTATTTTCAATCCAATAATCCCATAATCCAGATACATCTGTATTACAAATAAGAGGCATAATCTCTTTAACTTTATCCTCTTTCCAATTCCACCATTTCATACTAAGTAACTGTTGTATCTCTTCTTCATTGAAACGTTTTTTTATAAACACTGATGGATTTCCTCCTACAATACTATAGGGAGAAACATCTTTTGTCACTACTGATCGAGCAGCAATAACCGCTCCATCTCCTATGGTAATACCTGGCATTATCATAGCTTCTGAGCCTATCCAAACATCATTTCCTATTATTGTATCACCAGCTTTTTCAAAACCATTTTTTGATGATTTAAAAATATTAGCTTGAAAATAAAATGGAAATGTACTTACCCACTGCGTATTATGTCCTTGGTTACCTGCCATCATAAATACTGCACCAGAACCAATTGAACAATAATTTCCAATGATCAATTTATCTACATCTTTTCTTTTATCATGTAAATACCGTACACATTCAATAAAATCATGTTTATGATGATATCCTGAATAATAAGAAAATACCCCTTAGTTATATTTGGATGTTTTACTGTTTCATGCAATAGCTGTGACGAGAATTGATTTTCAAAACCATACGATTTCATATAAACTCCTCAAATATATTAGTAGTCTATCCAAAACAAATAAAATATATTGTAGAATATGAGATAAAATAAAAAGGAAAACAATGTCATTTACAGTCTACCTATCAGGAGAAATACATACATCTTGGAGAGAAGAGATACAGCAAGGGGCAAAAACAAATGGTCTTGATATTATATTTACCTCAGCAGTTACAAATCATGAGGCAAGTGATGCAGCAGCAGATCATCTTGGTGAAGAACAAAATCAATTCTGGAGAGATCATAAGTCAGCAAAAGTAAATGCAATTAGAACAAAGACTTTAATAGAAAAAAGTGATCTTGTAATTGTACGATTTGGAGACAAATATAAACAATGGAATGCCGCCTTTGATGCTGGATTTTGTGCAGCTTTAAATAAACCATATATCACTTTACATAGTGAAGATATTATCCATCCTCTAAAAGAAGTAGATGCTAATGCACTTGCATGGACAACCAACACAGAACAAATTGTAGATATATTAAAATATACGATACAAGATTAAAAAAAATAAGGAGTGATAAATTTTTTCACTCTTTTTAAATAGATTTAGATACAATTATCCACTTTTTATACAATGTATAAAATACATACTTTTTTTAAATTTTAATTTCTCTTCTTAATTGATGGAAAACAAAATGGACAACAAAAGATGGAAAACAGATAATGACTTTTAATAGGTTGTTACGGAAAACAAAGAATGGAAAACAAAATGGAAAACAAAAAAAATACACAATACTTATTTACAAGTGAAGTAGTAAGCCCAGGTCATCCTGATAAATGTGCAGATATAATTGCTGAT
>CBFHVJ010000039.1:0-11093 GCA_965659435.1 uncultured Arcobacteraceae bacterium | reverse complement strand
TATAGGACTTGAACCTATGACATCTACCTTGTAAGGGTAGCGCTCTACCAACTGAGCTAAGCGACCAAAAACAAAAATGGTGACCCGTGTTGGATTCGAACCAACGGCCACCTCCTTAAAAGGGAGATGCTCTACCGGCTGAGCTAACAGGTCATCTTGTTTTTGTGGGTGGAATTATAATCGATTTTAGTTTAATTGTCAAGAGTTTTTTGAAGAAATTTATAAATTTCATTTAAAATTATTTTTGCACTCTCGATCTGTATCGATTTTCTGGTACCTGAGAGCTGTAGTCGATTTGAAATAATTTTTTCATTTTTATTAAAAATAGAGAAACAAACTGTACCAACTGGCTTATTTTCAGTTCCACCACCTGGGCCTGCAACACCGCTAACTGCAAGAGAATAATCTGCATTAAATTTTTTTATTACACCTAAACACATTTGATCAGTGACTTCAGTACTAACTACACCATATTGAATCATTGTCTCTTTTTTCACATCTAGCTCTTGCTCTTTTATCTCATTACAATATGTAACTATCGAACCTTTAAATATATCAGAGCTTCCAGAAACTTCAGTTATTAAAGATGCGATTAATCCTCCTGTGCAACTTTCAGCACATGTTATAGTCTTTTTATTTTTTTGTAAAATATCCTGTAACTTTTGCATCTTATCAATACTAAAAATTTCATCAAACATTTGGCTTCCCTTTTATTCAGTCGTACCTAACCTTTATTTAGATACACTCTACCTTATTTTTTATTATAGGATTATTACAACAATGGTTGATTATAAACAGACAATATTATTACCAAAGACACAATTCCCAATGAGAGGGAATCTTCCACAAAATGAACCAAAAGTATATAAAAAGTGGGACGAAGAGAAAGTTTACGATAGAATGAAAGTAAATAGAAAAGGTGCTGATTCTTTTACTCTTCATGATGGACCACCATATGCAAATGGACATATTCATATTGGACATGCATTAAACAAAACATTAAAAGACATCATCGTGAAATATCACTATTTTGATGGTAAATCAGTAAGATTTACTCCAGGTTGGGATTGTCATGGTCTACCAATTGAACAAAAAGTTGAAGAGAAAATTGGTGGTGCTAAGAAAAAAGAGCTACCAAAATCAAAGCTAAGAGAACTATGTAGAAACCATGCTACTAAATTTATTGATATCCAAAGAGAAGAGTTTAAAGCTCTTGGTGTGATTGCAGATTGGAAAAAACCATACTTAACTATGGACTTCAAATTTGAAGCAAATATCTATAGAGAGTTAATAAATATTGCAAAACAAGGTTTATTAGTACAAAGAAGTAAGCCAGTATATTGGTCATGGGCTGCACAAACAGCACTTGCTGAAGCTGAAGTTGAATATGAAGATAAAGTATCTCCATCAATCTATGTTGCTTTTAAACTAAAAAACAGTGATGAGTCTGTAATCATCTGGACAACTACACCTTGGACACTACCTGCAAATACTGGTATTGCACTTAATGGGGAAGAAACTTATGTAAAAACAACAGATGGTTTTATCATCGCTAAAAAACTTTATAACTTCTGTATTGAAAATGAGATTGTTACAGGAGAAGTAGTTGAAGATATCGATCCATCAACTTTAGAAAATACATATGCAACAAATCCTCTAAATGGTAGAGATTCTAAAATCATCCTTGGAGACCATGTAATGATGGACTCAGGTACGGGAGCTGTACATACAGCACCTGGTCATGGTGAAGATGACTACAAAGTTGGTTTAAAATACAACCTTGATGTAATTATGCCAGTTGGTCCAAATGGAGCATATGATAATACAATCGTAAGAGAAAATCTACTTCCTAATCCAGAAGAGTTTTTAAATGTAAATGTATTTAAAGCAAATGATAAAATCTTAGAACTTCTAGGTGATGCACTAATCAAAAAAGTTGATTTAACTCACTCTTATCCACACTGTTGGAGAACTCATAAGCCTATTATCTTTAGAGCAACAAAACAATGGTTTATCGCAATTGATGAAAACTATGGAAAAGATGAAAATACTTTAAGAGAGAATGCTCTAAAAGCAATTGAAGATATTAAATTCTATCCAGCTCACGGTGAAAATAGATTAACATCTATGATTGAAAATAGACCAGATTGGTGTATCTCAAGACAAAGAGATTGGGGAGTTCCTATTGCATTCTTTAGAAACAAACTAACAGATGAGATTATCTATGATGAAAAAGTACTAAACTATGTTGCAATGATCTTTGAGATGAAAGGTGCAGATGCTTGGTACGATATGAGTATTGAAGAGCTTCTGTATCCTGGTAGTGGACTAAATCCTGATGATTTAGAAAAAACTATGGATATCCTTGATGTTTGGTTTGATTCTGGTTCAACTCAAAATGCAGTTTTAAGATCTAGAAACTATGATGCAGGATCTTATCCAGCAGATATGTACCTTGAGGGTTCAGATCAACATAGAGGTTGGTTCCAATCTTCACTTTTAACTTCAATGGCTTCAAATGAGATGGCTCCATATAAGTCTATTTTAACACATGGTTTCACAGTTGATGCCAAAGGTGAAAAGATGTCAAAGTCAAAAGGAAATGTAGTAGCACCAGAAAAAGTTATGAAACAATTTGGTTCTGAAATCCTTAGACTTTGGGTAGCTATGTCTGATTATCAAAGTGACCTGAAAATCTCTGATGAGATCTTAAAACAAATGGCTGAGCAATATAGAAAGATTAGAAATACTGCAAGATTTTTAATGGCAAATATTGATGATCTTGATGCTATTGTAGAAATTGATCAGATGGGTCTAACAGACAAATGGATCTTAACAAGAGCAAAAACAGTATTTGATTCAATTGATACAGACTTTAAAGAGTATGACTACTCAAGAGGTTTAAATAAATT
This sequence comes from uncultured Arcobacteraceae bacterium, assembly GCA_965659435.1. GTDB lineage: Bacteria > Campylobacterota > Campylobacteria > Campylobacterales > Arcobacteraceae > JADHTT01. The sequence continues at coordinate 8,181 of CBFHVJ010000039.1, read as the reverse complement.
AAATAACTTCCTTGTAGCTGATCTTTCAAATATCTACCTAGATATCTGTAAAGATAAACTTTACTGTAATGATAAAAATGGGATTGAAAGAAGAGCATCTCAAAGTGCTATGGCTATGATCTTAAAATCGTTAATTGGAACACTAGCTCCAATCTTAACATATACAATGGATGAACTAATCTCTTATGCACCAGAATTTATCAAAGGTGATGCAAAAGATATCTTTGACTATGAAAAATACTCAATTCCAGCAGTTGAATCATCAATAGATGCGCAGTATCTACTTGAAGCAAAAGAAAAGTTCAATGAATCAATTGAAACATTAAAAAAAGAAAAATCTATTAAATCAACTTTAGAGTTAGTGATCTATTCAGAGTCTGAAAAACTAGATCAATTAACATCAACAGAAAGAGAAGACTGGTTTGTAGTAAGTAAAATCATCCACCATAAAGAGGATGATAAACTAGCAACATTTGAAGTTGATGGTGATACATTTGAAGTTTATAAAGCTTCAAAAGCAAAATGTCCAAGATGTTGGAAATTTAGAGCAAAAGATGAAGAGTCTTTATGTCAAAGATGTGACGAAGTTGTAAATAAATAATGTCTGAACCTGTTACACTAACTTTTATATTTCAAACTATTGCAGTTATTTTATGTTTAACTGCAATTGGTATTGTAGCAGTAAAAAAACTTAAACCAAAGGAGTAAAAATGTCTATACCTTTTAGTGATGAAGACCTTCAACACCCAGTTGAAAATATAATTAATACAAAAATTGCACCGATGCTAGCACAAGATGGTGGAGCAATTGAACTACTTACAATAAAAAATGCAAAAGTATATGTGCAACTTAAAGGTGCATGTGTAGGATGTGCTGCAAGTGGTAGTACACTAAAGTTTATTGTAGAAAAGAATTTAAAAGAGATGATCCATCCTGAACTTATAATTGTAAATGTTCCTATGGGAATGGAAGATAGGCTCGAGGAGCTTTAATTTGCTAAATGCCAGTAAACTTTTAGAAAAAGCAAATTCATATTTTGTAAACCAAGACTATAATCAAGCACTATTTATATATTCTCAATTATCTAGTGAGTTTCCAGAAAATAAAGCATACCCTATGTATGCCCTATTTTGTGATATAGGATCAGAAGATCATGACAAAGCTCAATCACTTTTTGATTATTTTGATGTTGCAAAAGATGAAGACCTTGAAAGTGCTCTAAAATACACAAATGATATTATCAATGCTTATGATGGTGATATTGATAAAATGATGAAGCTTATGAAAGATGTTTCAGATGAAGCACACGAAGCATTAGAAGCTATCAACTATGATGATTTTATGACACTTGTAAAAAGTAGAGGTTCATTTAGAATTGCTTATGAGGATATCATGTTTAGTACAAAAGTTGCTATCACTTCCAAAGAGGAATTTTTTGACTTTTTAGAGCAACTAATCCAAAATGACTTTTACTCTACAGCATACAAATATCTTGATGGATACAATGATTTTTTTGCATATGATTCAAAAATAGAAGAATTTTACAATATATTAGAGAGTAAACAAGTTGATAACATCAATAAATAATTATACATTTACAGATAGTTCTCTTGAGGTAAATACAAATTCAACTTTTGTAATTTCTTCATCAAATGAACAATATATTCAAAGTGCGAAAGATAATGGTTGTACAAAATTTATCCAAAGTAGTGAACTAAAAAACTATTTTGACTTTTCAGCTATCAAAATAATTGGTATCACTGGTACAAATGGTAAAACAACAACTGCTGCAGCTATCTATTCTATCCTTCTAGATTTAGGATACAAAGTAGCACTTCAAGGAACACGAGGCTTTTTTATCAATGACAAAAGAGTTGAAGAGTATTCTCTTACTACCCCTATTCAACTAGGAAACTTTGACCATATCCAAAAAGCGATCAATGAACAATGTGATTTTTTTATAATGGAAGTAAGTTCCCATGCAATTGCACAAAATAGGATTGAAGGATTAGACTTTGAACTAAAAGTTCATACAAATATTACTCAAGATCATCTTGACTACCATAAAGATTTAGAAGAGTATATCAATATAAAAAATTCATTTTTCCAAGATGAATCAAAAAAGCTTATCAATAGAGATGATCCAAAAGTTAAATTTAATATGAAAAATGGATTTGGTTATGCACTTGATAACCCTGCAACTTATAAAGTACAAGCATATAACCTAAACTATGGTGTAAGTGCTGCTATTCAACATTTTAACAATATGGTGAATTTTTCTTCACCTCTTGTAGGACTATTTAATATATATAATCTCACAGCTGCAATTGCTTCTGTACATATTGTAACTGAAAAACCTCTACAAGATATTTGTGATACTCTAGAAAATTTTGCAGGTGTAAGTGGAAGAATGGAAGTAGTTAACTATGATCCATTTACAGTAATAGACTTTGCGCACACTCCTGATGCTATGAAAAAAGTTTTTGATTCATTTATCAATAAAGATATCATAGTAGTATTTGGTGCAGGTGGAGATAGAGATAGAACAAAGCGTCCAGCTATGGGTAGAGTAGCTAATGAATATGCAAAACATATTTATGTGACAGCTGATAATCCTAGATTTGAAGACCCAGATCTTATTTGTGAAGATATAATCTCTGGTATTACAGACAAAGAGAAACTTACACTTGAGCTTAATAGAAAAAAAGCTATTGAAGAAGCTATTGAAAAATCAAAAGAGTTTGAAAACTCAGTTGTTTTAATCTTAGGAAAAGGTGATGAGGAGCATCAAATCATCTATGATCAAAAGCTACCTCTCAATGATAAAAATATTGTAAAGAGTTTATTAAATGGGTAAAAAACACTATATTAAAAAAATATCAAACTACACTATGGTAGGTGGTCTTGGAGCACTACTAATAACAAGCTTCACTGGATGTGAACAAAGACCTCAAGATGGGCAAGAGCAATCAACTGCTTTTTCTCAAGCAAATGCAAAGCAAGGTGCATTTGTAATTATAGAAAAAACTCCAACTGGTAGCTATACAATTGTTGATGAATTCCCAAGTAATACAACAAGAATTGTCTTAAGAGATACAGATGGAACTGAGAGAATCTTAACACAAGCAGAGATTGATCAATTTGTTCAAGCAGAAGCAGTTAAAATTGATAATGGCACTTCAAATCTAACAAAACCACAAGAGACAGTTTCAAGTGGTGGAATGGGACTAGGTGAAGTACTATTAAGTTCAATTGCGGGAGCAATGATAGGTAGTTATATAGGAAATAAACTATTTAATAACCAAAACTTTAAATCAAATAGATCAAAAAGCTATAAATCACCATCTGCATTTAATAGAAGTGTAAACAGCTTTAACAAAGCAAAATCCTCATCAAGCACTTCTAAATCTTCTTCATCTAAAAAAAGTGGATTTTTTGGAAGCAGTAGTAAGTCAAAAAGCTCAAGCAGTAGATTTGGTGGATAGTGTTTATGCAGCTTGAAAAACTAAATCCCCTTACAAACGAATACTTAGAATCTATAGGATTTCATTGGCATACTGATGAAGATAAAACTTCATATGTAAGTGATGAAGTTGTAGCTATTAGTGAAGATGAAGCAACAGCATATTATGAAGCAACAAATGAACTTTATGAGATGTTTTGTGAAGCTGGTGAGCATGTAATTGAAAATGATCTCTTTCATGAGTTAAATATCCCATTTAATCTTGTAGAAATCATCAAAGCAAGTTGGGAAAATGATGTCCATTGGCATCTATATGGAAGATTTGATCTTGCTGGTGGAATAGATGGAAAACCTATTAAACTTATAGAGTTTAATGCTGATACTCCAACTTCTCTTTTTGAGACTGCTATTATCCAATGGGCACTATTAAAATATAACAACCTTGATGAAGCTAGCCAATTTAATTCACTTTATGAATCATTAAAAGAGAACTTCAAAAGATTTGTGACTTTAGATACTCCTATAGAAGAATTTGAAAAGTATTACAAAGATTTAAACTTTAAAATACTTTTCTCATCTATTTCAGATAATTTAGAAGATGAGAATACTACAAAACTATTACAACATATAGCTACCGAAGCTGGATATGAAACAGCTTTTGAATATATAGAAGATACTCAATTTAGTGATGATGGAATATTTAATAAAGACAATATCAACTATGAATTTTGGTTCAAACTGATTCCATGGGAAGATATAGCAGTTGATGAAGGTGAACTAGCTTTAGTTCTTACTGAGATAATAAATAAGCAAAAAGCTATTATTATCAATCCTGCCTATACAGTGATGTTCCAATCAAAAGGTTTTATGAAAATACTTTGGGATCTATATCCAAACCATCCACTACTTTTAAAAACATCATTTGACCCCTTAGAAAATACAAAACAAGTTGAAAAGATGTGTTTTGGTAGAGAGGGAGCAAATACAGCCATTGTAAATGCAGATAATTCATTAGATATAAAAACAGATGGACCATATGATGGATTTAAACCTATTTATCAAGAATATGTAGAATTTCCACAAGATCAAAATGGTGACTATTATCAAGCTGGAGTATTCTATGCTTATGAAGCTTGTGGTCTTGGATTTAGAAAAGGTGGGAAAATTCTGGACAACTATTCTAAATTTGTGGGTCATATTGTAAAATAAATTAATAACTGCCCTTGATAACAAAGGGCAATTTTTATTTTTTAGATAGCTTTAAGCAATCTCGGATAAAATCACTCCACTATTAAAAAAACAATAAAACAATAAGGATTTTTTATGCAAATGCCAGCAATGCCACAACCAACATTTTATATTTTCAAATGTGAGCAATCTTCACCTCCAGGGATGCCAAAACCATCTTGTGTAACAGAACAAACTCAAGATATGTTTAATCATATGGCTCAAAAACTAATGGAAAAAGGGATCATGGGTCCAGTACAACCAATCAGAACTTCTTGTCTTGGAAGATGTCAAATGGGTCCTGTTATGATTATGGAACCAGGTCACCATATGTATGTTCAACTTACTAAGGAAAAAATTGATAGAATTATAGACGAACACATGATAGGTGGAAAGCCAGTTGAAGAATATTTAATTCCAGAACAATTCTGGGGTGAAGCTCAACCATTATCATAATTAAAGAGGGAAATAGATGACTATAGATATGCTTTATAGTAAAATCCATAGAGCTGTAGTAACAGATGCGAACCTACACTATGTAGGTTCAATAACAATTGATGAAGATCTTTTAGATGCTTCAAATATGAGAGTTGGACAAAAAGTTGAAATCGTAAACATCAATAATGGTGAAAGGTTTTCAACTTATACTATCAAAGGTAAAAGAGGCTCTAAGGAGATGTGTCTAAATGGTGCAGCTGCTAGAAAGGTTGAAGTTGGAGACAAAATCATTGTAATTGCATATGGTTCTTACTCTGAAAAAGATTTAGAAAACTACAAACCTATTGTTGTTCATGTTGACGATAACAATGATATTGTTGAAGTTACAAATGAACTTATAGGAAGTGATTATGTTTGATGGTATTGATTTAAGTAAGATCAATATCAATGATATGATGGGACAAGTTCAGCAAATGGCTGAACAAGCTAAAGAGCAAGGTGAAAAACAAGTTTTTACGTCAAAATCTGGTGGTGGAATGGTTGAACTTTCAATCAATGGAAACTCAGAAGTTATTGATCTAAAAATAGATGATTCACTTTTAGAAGATAAAGACTCTCTACAAATACTTTTAATCTCTGCTATGAATGATGTGATTAAACAATCAGATGATAGTAAAAAAGCTATGGCGATGAATATGATGGGTGGGATGAATCCGTTTGCAAAGTAATACACTTTTAGAACAATTTGAATCTTATCTTTTAGATAACCTCCCAACATCAAAAACATTCCATCCAATTTTTGAAAACGCTCTTCAAGAGATGCTTCAAGCTGGTGGTAAAAGATTTAGACCTATGCTACTTCTTAGTGTAGTACAATCTTCAACTCCCCTACTTTTAAACAATGCAATGCCTGTAGCACTTGGTGTAGAGTTTTTACATACATATTCACTTGTACATGATGATCTTCCTGCTATGGATGATGCAGATTTACGAAGAGGTCATCCTACACTACATAAAACATATGATGAAGTTACAGCTATTTTAGTTGGTGATGCTTTAAATACTCATAGTTTTAGCCTTGTAGCAAATGCACCTTTAGATGCACAAACTAAAATTGAGCTTGTAAAAACTCTTAGTAACGATGGTGGAATCGATGGTATGATCATTGGTCAAGCAATTGATTGCTACTTTGAAAACCAAAAGATTGAACTTGAACAGTTAGAGTTTTTACATATCCATAAAACAGCAAAACTTATTGCTGGAAGTTTAAAAATGGGTGCAATTATTGCTAACCTTGATACAAAAGTACAAGATGATCTTTATAATTTCGGTATTGATATAGGATTACTATTTCAAATCCAAGATGATATTATCGATGAAACTTGTACTCAAGAAGAAGCTGGAAAAACAACAGCAAATGATGAAGCTAAAAATTCATTTGTAAATCTTCTTGGTCTTGATGGTGCGATTAAAAGTGCAAATGAGCTTGCTAATAAATGTGAAAATAGTTTAAATAACTTTGATGATTTACTACAAAATGGGCTTAAACCACTACTTTCAAAATACCTTTTCAGACACCATAAATAGGTATAAGTTATCAACTGTATAAGTTGAGTTAAATTCACTCAAACTACTTGACAAATATAAAAAAATTATATACAATTCTAGCACTCAAAATATTTGAGTGCTAATACATTTTTAAAAATTAATAAAAGGAAATACTATGAATTTTACACCACTAGGTGATAGAGTACTTATAAAAGTACAAGAGGAAGAAACTCAAACTGCAAGTGGAATCTACATTCCAGATAATGCTTCAAAAGAGAAACCAACTCAAGCTGAAGTTGTAGCAGTTGGATCAGATGTTAAAGAGATTGCAGTTGGTGATCAAGTTGTTTACACTAAGTTTGCAAGAACTGCAAATGTTACATTAGATGAACAAGAATATTTAGTAATGGAAGTTGCTGAAATTCTTGGTGTATTAAAATAAGGAGAATAGTAAAATATGGCAAAAGAAATATTTTTTAGTGATGATGCAAGACAAAGATTATACAGTGGTGTTGAACAATTAGCAAATGCTGTAAAAGTAACAATGGGACCAAGAGGTAGAAATGTATTACTTCAAAAAGCATTTGGTTCTCCAACAATTACAAAAGATGGTGTATCTGTTGCAAGAGAAATTGAGCTTACTGATCCACTAGAAAACATGGGAGCACAACTTGTAAAAGAAGTTGCTTCAAATACAAATGACGAAGCTGGTGACGGTACAACTACTGCAACAGTTTTAGCACACTCTATTTTCAAAGAGGGTCTTAGAAATGTTACTGCTGGAGCTAACCCAGTACAATTAAAAAGAGGTATGGATAAAGCTTGTGAGCAAATCCTAGTTGAACTTAAAGAGATCTCTAAACCAGTTGCTGATAAAAATGATATTGCACAAGTTGCTACAATTTCTGCTAACTCTGATACTGCTATTGGAGATATGATCTCTGAAGCTATGGAAAAAGTTGGAAAAGATGGTGTTATCACTGTTGAAGAAGCTAAAGGTATCTCTGATGAGCTAGATGTAGTTGAAGGTATGCAATTTGATAGAGGATATTTATCTCCATACTTTGCAACAAACATGAGTAAAATGACTGCTGAAATGGATAACCCATTTATCCTTTTAACAGATAAAAAAGTTGCATCTTTAAAAGAGATGTTACCAATTTTAGAGCAAGTTAACCAAACTCAAAGACCACTTTTAATTATTGCAGAAGATGTTGAAGGTGAAGCACTTTCTACACTAGTTGTAAATAGAATTAGAGGTTCTTTAAATATTGCAGCTGTTAAAGCTCCAGGATTTGGTGATAGAAGAAAAGCTATGTTAGAAGATATCGCTATTTTAACTGGTGGTAAAGTTATCTCTGAAGAGGTTGGTATGACTTTAGAAGCTGCTTCTATGGATATGCTAGGAACTGCTGCTAAAATTGTTATTGATAAAGACAATACTACAATTGTAAATGGTGCTGGTGATCCAACTGCTGTTGAAACTAGAATCGCACAAATCAGAA
>CBFHVJ010000038.1:0-11120 GCA_965659435.1 uncultured Arcobacteraceae bacterium | reverse complement strand
GTAACATACTTAGTCTTTAAATAAAAAAAGGGCAAGCGATAAAGCCTCCCCTTTTTAAGATTTTTACTAGAATCTAATTCTAGTGATCTTCTTCAGCCATCATTACAGAACCTGCAATGTATACATATGTAAGAATCATAAAGATAAACGCTTGAAGGAAACCAAATGCAAATAATAAGAAGAATCCTGAAAGTGGGAAGATCCAAGGTACTAACATAAGAAGTACCATTAGGAACATATCATCACCTTTGATACCACCAAAAAGTCTGAATGATAAAGAGATAATTCTTGAAATATGAGAAATAAGTTCAATTGGGAACATTAATGGTGCAAGTGCTGGAACTGGACCCATCATATGACCAAAGTATTTACCAACTCCATTTTCTTTAATACCCACATAATTATAGTATACAAAAACAATAAGCGCTAAAGCTAACGTAAAATTGATATTTGCTGTAATAGATTCAAATCCTGGAACAATACCCATCATATTACCTACAAAAATCATTAAACCTAAAGTAGCAATTAATGGCATAAATTTTCTTGCATTTTTTTCACCCATAGAGTCACTACCAATTGTAATAACACCCTGTAAAAATGCTTCCATTACATTTTGTGTACCAGTTGGTACTAATTGAATTCTTTTTGTAGCTACTCTTGCAACTAGTAGTACAATAACTGCTGTAAGGATTAAGTGAGCACCTATATGAAGTAATTGCCCATGACCTACAATTTCACCTAGAAATGTAAATAATCTACCTTCCATCTGTTTCCTTTATCTTTATTATATCCGCAAATTATATTAAATGATTGCTTTATAATTGTTTAAATCTATATCCATGTTTTGTTAATTCTTGACGAAGTACCTTTTGATGGGCTTCCCCTTTAGTTTCTAAGGATATTGTCACATTTGCATCACCAAAATCAAGTGCTATAGAATCTCTATCATAGTCAATCTGAACAATATTTGCACTATTTTGATCAAATATTTGTGTTAGCATCATTAAACTTCCTGGTTTATCAATAAGAGTAACAATTAAGTTCATTTTTCTACTTGATTTCACTAAACCTTTTTCAATAATTTGTGATAACATTGTTACATCAATATTTCCACCACTTAATAGTGAAACAATTTTTTTATCTTTATGGTCAATTTTATTATGCATTAATGCAGCAATTCCAACAGCTCCTGCACCTTCTACAACTAACTTTTGACGCTCAAGTAAAAATAAAATTGCACTTGCGATCTCTTGATCTTCAACCTCAACAACCTCATCAACATACTCTAAAACTAAGTCTAACATTTTATTAGATGTATCTCTTACAGCAATTCCATCAGCAATAGTTTTAACAGACTCAGAATCTATTGCCACTTTTGATTCATAAGAATCTTTCATAGATTTAGCACCACTTGCAACTACACCGATGATTTTAATCTCTGGCTTCAGTGATTTTATAACTGCACCAATACCACTAATAAGACCTCCGCCACCAATAGGTACAACAATAACATCAATATCATCTAACTGCTCTAATATCTCTAAAGCAATAGTTCCTTGACCACATATAACTGCATCATCTTCAAAAGGATGAACAAATGTACAATTTTTTTCATTTGTTAACTTCATTGCATATTCATATGCTTCATCATAATTGCTACCATGTAAAACAACTTCAGCACCATATGCTCTAACACCATTAACTTTTGTAAGTGGTGTAGCATCTGGCATAACAATTATCGCTTCACAATTAAAATACTTTGCACTAAAAGAAACACCTTGGGCATGATTTCCAGCACTAGCTGCAACCACCCCTCTTGATCTCTCTTCTTCACTTAAAGAAGCAATCTTATTAAAAGCTCCTCTTAATTTAAAGCTACCTGTTAATTGTAGATTCTCTTTTTTTAAATAGATAGAAGCTCCTAATTCATTACTTAAAAGTGGAGCATAAGACAATGGTGTTTTGTGAGCAACATGTACTAGATTTTGTTGTGCTTTTTGTATATTTTGTAAATTTATCATAACATGGATAATATCAAAAAGTTTGTTTAATCAAAATTAAAGCTATTATCTATTAAAATTTCAAACTTAAAAACGGAGCTATAGCAAAGTTGGTAATGCAGTGGATTGCAAATCCATTATGCCCCAGTTCGAGTCTGGGTAGCTCCTCCACATTCAAATAAATCATTTACTTCTCAAATTTTATCATTGTATAACAAAGTTTTAAATACAATCCTTATCACTTTTATATTTTGGAGATACTTTGGAACAAGAAAAAAGACCTATACCTAAAAAAACTATTATCATGATTGGTGTTATTATCATAATAGGAATTATTGCCTATATGATGAATGAAATGGGTAAATCAGCAAAAGCCACTAGTGTTCTATATAAATTAGGCTACCAAAATATTAAAAATGTCCATGTTGCAAAAATTGCAAAATTCAGAAATGAAGATACAAATATTGAAGGCTACAAATATAGTGTAAAATTCAAAAATCTTGATAATAAGCAAGAGTGTCGAGGATTTGTATGGGCAGACTTTAAAAATAATATTATCCAAGATCTTGAGTGTAAATAATGACAATTTTAGAAAAACTTGAAAACAATGAAAGACTTTCACTTAAAGATGGTATTAAACTTTACGATCTAGACCTTATCACTTTAGGAAAATATGCATCCAAAATTCGTGAAGATAAATTTGGAAGAAAAACTTACTATAATATCAATAGACATATAAATCCTACAAATATTTGTAAAGATGTATGTCAGTTTTGTGCATATAGTGCAAGTAGAAAAAACCCTAACCAATACACAATGTCACATGAAGAGATTTTAGATACTGTTAAAAGTAGTGTTAAAAATGGTATTAAAGAGGTACACATTGTTTCTGCACATAATCCAAATACAGGTCTACAGTGGTATCTAGAAGTTTTCAAAAAGATCAAAGAACAATACCCTCAACTTCATGTCAAAGCTTTAACTGCTGCAGAGATCCACTTTTTAAGTGAAGAGTATGATAAGTCATATCAAGAGATTATAGATATGATGATCGAATATGGTGTAGATTCTATGCCTGGTGGTGGAGCTGAAGTTTTTGACGAAGAGGTTCGAAAAAGAATTTGTGGTGGTAAAGTAACATCTGAACAATGGCTAGAAATACACAAGCTTTGGCATAAATCTTCTAAACAAAGTAACGCTACTATGTTATTTGGTCATATTGAATCAAGAGAACATAGAATTGATCACATGATAAGATTAAGAGATCTACAAGATGAAACAAATGGTTTTAATTCATTTATCCCTCTTGTTTACCAGACAGAAAATAACTTTTTAAATGTAAAAGAAGATATCACTGCTCAAGAGATCTTAAAAACTATGGCAATTTCAAGAATCATACTTGATAACTTTCCAAGTATCAAAGCATACTGGGTTACATCAACTGTTAAGTTAGCTCTATTAGCTCAAGAGTTTGGAGCAAACGACTTAGATGGAACAATTGAAAAAGAGTCTATCAACAGTGCTGCAGGTGCTAAAAGTGCGAATGGAATGAAACTAGAAGAGTTTAAATCTCTTATCAAAAATAGTGGATTTACTCCAATTGAAAGAGATAGTTTATATAATGAACTAGATTAAAATCTAATCTAGTTTTTTACACTTACTTTACAATCTTTTAAAATCTCTGGTTTTGTAATTTTTATTTTTAAACTTTTCAAATCATACATATAATAAAGCAATTCTTTTGTATCAAGTATTGCATCTTCAATAAGAGCAAATTTTTGTTTTTTCAAATTTTGCTTCACTAATAGTGCAACTTCACTATAGTCTATAAATATACCCTTTTCATAGTCATATTTAAAAGAGATATCAACAACTACTTTTTGAGTGTTTTTTCTTTCAAATGGTAAAATACCAATAATACATTTAAAAGTTAAATCATTAATTTGAACTTTCATTATACTACTTTTGACTCTTCACCTTTTACAAGTCGTACTAGATTTGGTATATGTTTATAAAAGATAATAAATGCAATGATATACATAGGTGCATTTGAATCTATACCTAATCCATTGTTTAAAAATACAGCTGAGATTACAACTGCAGCTAAACCTAATAAAGATGATAACGATGAGATTTTTAAAACTTTAGCACAAAATCCCCAAACAGCTGCACCGATTAATGTAGGGATTGGAATAAGTGCTACAAATACACCTAATCCAGTTGCAACACCTTTACCACCTTCAAAACCAAGATACGCACTATAACAGTGTCCTAATACAGCTAAAACTGCAATAGCCCATAGTGTTTCTTGTGACATTCCCATTATCATGGCTACTACTAAAACTACTGTACCTTTAATAGCATCAAGTAATACTGTAGCGATACCTAGCTTTTTTGCTAATTGTGGATTTGTTTGTTTTACAACTCTTAAAACATTTGTTGCACCAATACTTTTACTTCCTGATTCTTGTACATTTACCCCAGCAAATCTCTTTGCTAGAATTAAACCAAATGGAATTGAACCAATTAAATATGCTGCTATATAAAATAAAATATTAGAATTTAGAAAAAAATCCATCTATAACCTTTATGTATAATTAAAGCGATTATAACTAAATAAAAGTGAATATCATATATAATCTTTCTATGTTAAAAATACTATTACTATTATCTACACTTTTTTCCTTTTCAATAGCAAATATTGTTGAGAAGTCTTCGTACTCTTTTATTACTAAGGGAGAATATGGGGAAATGCTATATAAAAACCCAAGAGGAATTGGTTGTAATCTTTGTCATGGAATAAATGGGAAAGGGAAGTTTATCGCTTCATATAAACATAAAGGGAAAACTATCCAAGTATCAGCACCTAATATTATCAATCTAGATTATAATAGTTTTAAACTTGCTATTAGTACAAATAAACCTAAATCAATTATGCCTAAATATTTTCTCACAGATGAAGAGATAGAATCTATATATCATTATTTATACAAAAAAAAATAATGAGGAATTTCTATAATTTTAAATAAAAAAAGGGCTTCTCTTTATGAGAAGCCCTTTTTTAATCTCAAAAGAGAAAGGATATATTATCCATTTCTCTTTTTCATAATTTCTTCAGCAACATTAGAAGGAACTTCCATGTACTGATCAAAAATCATTGAGTAAGTTGCTCTACCTTGAGACATAGATCTTAAGTCTGTAGAATAACCAAACATTTCAGATAGTGGAACTAAAGCAACTACAAGTTTAACACCAGCTCTATCATCCATAGATTGAACTAACCCTCTTCTTTTGTTACAGTCACCAATAACGTCACCCATATACTCTTCAGGAGTCTCAATCTCAACTCTCATCATAGGCTCTAAGATACATGCTTGTGCAGCAGCTTGCCTACAACCAGCTTTGAATCCCATAGAAGCAGCAAGTTTAAATGCCATCTCAGATGAATCAACATCATGGTAAGAACCATCATAAACAGTAACTCTAATATCAACCATTGGATAACCAGCTAAGATACCTCCTTGCATAGTTTCAGAACAACCTTTTTCAACAGCTGGAATATATTCTTTTGGAATAGATCCACCTTTGATTTCAGATACAAATTCAAAACCTTCTTCATTTGTCTCTTCAGCAGTCATTGGCTCAATTTTTAAGTATACATGACCATATTGACCTTTACCACCAGATTGTTTAGAGTATTTGTACTCTTGATCAACTGCAGCTTTAATAGTCTCTCTATAAGCAACTTGTGGTGCACCAACTTCAGCATCTACTGAGAATTCTCTTTTCATTCTATCTACAAGAATTTCTAAGTGAAGCTCACCCATTCCTGAAATAATAGTTTGACCAGATTCTTCATCTGTAGCAACTCTAAACGATGGATCTTCTTGTGCTAGTTTACCTAAAGCAATACCCATTTTTTCTTGGTCAGCTTTAGTTTTTGGCTCAACTGCAACAGAGATAACTGGCTCTGGGAAGTCCATTCTTTCTAAGATTACTGGATCTTCAGCAGATGCAAGTGTATCACCAGTGATTGTAGTCTTAAGACCAACAACTGCACCAATTTCACCAGCATAAAGCTCAGAAACTTCTTCTCTTTTGATTGCATGCATCTTAAGAAGTCTTCCGATTCTCTCTTTTTTCATTTTAGTAGAGTTCATTACATAAGTACCAGACTTTAATTGTCCTCTATAAACTCTTGTAAATGTTAACTGACCAACAAATGGATCTGTCATAATTTTGAATGCTAATGCAGCTACTTCACCGTCATCTGTAGATTCTACAACAACATCTTCACCCTCTTGAGTCTCACCTTTAATATCTTCAACTTCTAATGGAGATGGTAAGTACATAGCAACCGCATCAAGTAAAGTTTGAACACCTTTATTTTTAAATGCAGTACCACAAGTCATTGGAGTAATTGTCATATTTAGACAACCCTTTTTAAGACCTTCAATAATTTCGTCTTCAGAAAGTTCACCCTCTTCAAAGTATTTGTCCATTAATGCGTCATCAGCTTCAGCAGCTGCTTCCATCATTTTTTCTCTGTACTCTTCAGCTTGATCCATTAAATCTGCAGGAATCTCTTCTTCATGATAAGCAGAACCCATTGCAGCATCTTGATCCCAAACGATAGCTTTCATTTTTACTAAATCAACAACACCTTGGAAGTTCTCTTCAGCTCCAATAGGAATTTGAATTGGAACAGCGTTTGATTTAAGTCTTTCATTTACTTGAGACTCAACCATAAAGAAATCTGCACCAGTTCTATCCATCTTGTTAACAAAGATCATTCTTGGAACTCTATACTTATTTGCTTGTCTCCAAACTGTTTCAGATTGTGGTTGAACCCCACCAACAGAACAGAATACAGCTACAGCACCATCAAGAACTCTCATAGATCTCTCAACTTCAATAGTAAAGTCAACGTGACCCGGAGTATCAATAATATTTATTTGTAGTTCTTCATTTGTTTTTGGGTGTGTCCAGTTACAAGTAGTTGCAGCAGAAGTAATAGTGATACCTCTTTCTTGCTCTTGCTCCATCCAGTCCATAGTAGCAGCACCATCATGAACTTCACCAATTTTATGTTCAACACCTGTATAGAATAAAATTCTTTCAGTTGTTGTTGTTTTTCCTGCATCAATGTGTGCAGCAATACCTATATTTCTAAGTCTGTTTAGGGGAGTTGGTCTTGCCATAATTTATCCTATTACCATCTATAGTGAGCAAATGCTTTATTAGCTTCTGCCATCTTATGCATATCTTCTTTCTTCTTAAAAGAATTTCCTCTTTCATTTGAAGCTTCAAATAATTCGTTTGCTAATCTTTCGATCATAGTTCTTTCATTTCTTTTTCTAGCAGCATCAACTAACCATCTTAATGCTAAAGTTTGTCTTCTTACAGATCTTACTTCAACTGGTACTTGGTAAGTTGCACCACCAACTCTTCTAGATTTAACTTCTAATAGTGGTTTAACATTTTCAATAGCTTTTTCAAAAATATCAAATCCAGAATCTTCACCTCTTGCATCTAAGTTTGCAATTGCACCATACATAACTTTTTGTGCTGTAGATTTTTTACCATCTAACATAACAGCATTGATGAACTTAGTTACAGTTTTGCTGTTGTAGATAGGATCCGCCATTACTTCTCTTACGGGAGCTTTTCTTCTTCTCATTATCTTATCCTTCTACTTATTTCTTCGGCTTTTTAGTACCGTATTTAGATCTTGCAACAGTTCTATTTGCAACACCAGCAGTATCTAAAGCACCTCTAACGATGTGATATTTAACACCAGGTAAATCTTTAACTCTTCCCCCTCTAACTAATACGATAGAGTGCTCTTGAAGATTGTGACCTTCACCACCAATGTATGAAATTACTTCAAATCCAGTAGTTAATCTAACTTTTGCAACTTTTCTTAAAGCCGAGTTTGGTTTCTTTGGAGTAGTAGTATATACTCTAGTACATACACCTCTTCTTTGTGGACAAGCATTTAAAGCAGCAGATTTAGATTTCTTAACTTGCTTCTTTCGCTCATTTCTGATTAATTGATTAATCGTAGGCATTTCTTTCCTTTAAAATTTGGTTTGTTACGATTGCTATGTTTATAGTCATAAAAGCATCGCCATGCTTCTCAGTAGTCTAAAGCTACCAATACTACCTAATCTCAGAAGGTTTTTTCTGAAAAAAGTTCTGGATTATATCCAAATTTATTTAAAGATTAATTAAAGTATATTTGTTTTATAAATTTAATAATTGAAAAAATAAATTAAGACAAATTTTATCTTAATTGGAATATGATACTATTAATAACTGATAAGGATTTAAAGTATGGCAAATATTGCAGAAATAAAAGAAAAACTATCTAATGTTAAATATCCAGGATTCACAAAGTCAATTGTAGATTTTGGATTTTTAAAAGATGTAGAAGTAAATGGAAATAACGTTGTTGTTTTTTTAGATATAACATCAAGTGCTGCTGAAGTTGAAGCTTCTTTAAAAGAAGATATTACTAAAGAATTAGCTGTAATGGGATTAACTGTAGAGGTTCATGTACAAAAACCAGCTGCTCCTCAACAACAAAGTAATACACAAAGTGGAAAAAACATTGCTCCACAAATTAAAAACTTTGTAATGGTAAGTTCAGGAAAAGGTGGAGTTGGTAAATCAACAACATCTGTTAACTTAGCTGTAGCTCTTGCAATGCAAGGGAAGAAAGTAGGTTTATTAGATGCAGATATCTATGGACCAAATATCCCTAGAATGATGGGTCTTGAAGGTCAAGAGCCAGAGATCACTGGACAAAAAGTTATCCCTTATGAAGCATATGGTGTAAAAGTTATGTCTATGGGATCTTTAATGGAAGAAGGTCAAGCTTTATTATGGAGAGGATCAATGGTTATGAAAGCTATTGAACAACTACTAAGAGATATTCTTTGGGAAGAGTTAGATGTACTTGTAATTGATATGCCTCCAGGAACTGGTGATGCTCAACTTACTTTAGCACAAAGTGTACCAGTTACTTGTGGTGTAAATGTAACTACTCCACAACAAGTTGCACTTGATGACTCTAGAAGATCTTTAGAGATGTTTGACAAATTACATATTCCAGTTGCTGGTATTGTTGAAAACATGTCAGGATTTATCTGTCCAAATTGTGATGAAGAATCTGATATTTTTGGTACAGGAACGTGTGAAGGTCTTGCAAAAGAATATAACACTCAAGTATTAGGAAATATTCCAATTGAACCATCTATTAGAGTTGGTGGAGATAGTGGTAAACCAATTGTATATCATTATCCAGAATCTGCATCAGGAAAAAGATATTTAGTAGCAGCTGAAAAACTATGGGAATCTGTAGAAAATAGTAGTGCTGATAATTCAGGTATCCAACCTACTATGCCAGCTGGTGTTAGTGCTTGTAGTACAGGTGGTGCTCAAGAACAATCAAGCGGTGGTGGATGTGGTTGCAACTAAGCAACCCTCACCTTTTTTAGTTTAGAGTTGTAATCTCTGTAGTTTCAGTTTTTTGTAACTCTTTACTATTATCTTCATTTTTAACTTCTATTTCAGTCCAACTTCCATATAAATTATCAATATCTTTAATTGTTTCATTTCCAATATTATGATACCTTAAATAAGAGATAATATTTTGATAATGATCTTTATCAAAAACTACATCAAGTTTTGTTTGAGTATCATAAACTCTAGTATGGGCTACTTTATAAAGATTTCTAATTTTTAAACCTTGAATATTTAATGAAGTTTTATAATAAACAACGATTTCTCTTTCATCTACAAGTGTACCTTTTAAACCATTCGCTGTAACAATCTTTAAAGATTTTATTTTTGATTGTGGGTCCTGGTAGTCAATTTTTTGCCCAGATACTAATTTCCCCTCATCATCAACATCTAAATCGATAGTAATTTGAATACTCTCTTTTGGATACTGTCCAGTGATATTTAAATTAAATTGTTGCGAAAACAAAGTAGTTGTAATAAATGTTGCAATAAGTACTAATCTCATCATATTTTTCCTTTAATATATTTATTCATTTTAATAATTTGATATAATGGTATCATAATTTTTATTAGGGGTAAAATTTGTTAAGTGATAGAAATTTTATTAATATTGCCAAAGAGTTAGCAACAGCATCTAAGTGTGTGTCAAAACAAGTTGGTGCAGTAATTGTAAAAAATGGACGGATTTTATCAACTGGTTATAATGGAACTCCAGCTGGTCATGTCAATTGTTGTGATCATTGGGATGGAGAGTATACAAAAGATCATCATGACTGGTCTAAAACTTATGAAATCCATGCAGAAATGAATGCAATAATCTGGGCGGCACGTGAAGGTATTAGTATAGACGGTGCGACAATATATGTAACACTTGAACCTTGTAGTGAATGTAGTAAGAATTTAATTGCAAGTGGAATTAAAAAAATTGTATATGAAAAATCATACGAACATACTCAATCTGATATAATCTCTAAGTTTATTGAAGATAATGGTGTTACCATTGAGCAAATAAAAAATAATTAACTCTTCAAATAAAACAGAAATTAAGCTTTTCTCTATATAATCTTTTCTTATAAATTTTAGGGTTGAAATGATTGAATTTGATTATACAGAAAACTTTTTTATTATTAATTTCTTAGGGCTACTACTAGGATTGGCTTTTGGTGCAATAGCACAAAAGACACAATTTTGTTTTAGTGGCTCTATAAAAGATTATATCCTTACAAAATCAACAAGAAGAGCAGCATCTGTTATTATTGCAATGATTACAGCAATCATTACTACGCAAGCAATAGGTTATATCTATAATTTAGACTTTTCAACTACAGTATTTCTTAATCCAAATGTTAACTATTTTACTATTATTTTAGGTGGCTGTTTATTTGGTATAGGAATGATGATAGCTGATGGTTGTAGTAGTCGACATCTTATTAAATTTGCACAAGGTGACATCCACTCACTTATTACGCTACTTTTTATAGCAATATTTTCTTATATTGCAGCAAAAGGATTACTAAGTGAACCAATTGCATTTATTACCTCAATAGAATTTCTTAAAAATATCAATCAATTTATACCAAATAGTAGTACAAA
>CBFHVJ010000037.1:0-11621 GCA_965659435.1 uncultured Arcobacteraceae bacterium | reverse complement strand
ACTACTCCAACTGTATTATCAATACTCTTATCATATATTGGTATACGTGAATACTCTTTGAATTTATCCATATCAAATAAGCTATTGTCTTTTTGTTCTAAACTACTTATTAAGTCTTTCTGATCTATAGCAAATACTACTCTTCTAGGAGTATGAATATCTTTGACTCTTATCTCTTTTAAATCAAGAATATTCTCAATCATTGCAAAATCTTTATCTCTTAAAACACCTGCTTTTTCACCCATAGCAACAGTTGCTTCAATCTCTTCTTTTGTAATAGTTGCAGTTGCATTTTTATTTTTTGTGATAAGGATAGTAATTTTTTCCATCACTATTAAAAGTGGATAAGTGATAAAAACTAAAAACTGAATCACTTTTGCACAAAATGGAGCTAAAGACTTCCAGTAATATGCTCCTATAGTTTTAGGGATAATCTCTGAAAATACTAAAATAAGTATAGTTAAAATTGCAGAGACATAAAACATATACTCATCACCAAACATCTTTACAGCTTCACTACCAACTCCAGCAGCTCCTAGTGTATGTGCAAAGGTATTTAAAGTAAGGATAGCTCCTATAGATTTATCTACATCTTTTTTTTGTTCTTCTAAAAGTTTTCCTACTTTTTCTTTTTTTGATTTAAGTACTTTTATATACGCTGGTGTTAAAGATAATAAAACTGCTTCTAAAATTGAACAAAGAAACGATACTCCAACAGCAATAAGAAAATAAGTTAATAACATCATAGTAGTATCTTAATCTTTACTGCTAAACTTTTGTTTATAAGCATCACAAATCTGTTTATAAAGTGTTGTGATTAAACATATCAAACTATTTGTACATTGCATTTTTATCCTTTAATATAAGTAGTGTAGCAAATACAGGTTTAATCTTATTTATAATTTTATTAATATTTTAACTATTAAGTTGTATATTTCGATCTATAAAACACAAAAGGCATTTAATGGAAAAAATAAAAGAACAATATCTTCTCTACATAGAATTAGCAATAGCGATTGTATTTATTGGAGTACTACCATTTTTTGCTATATTTTATTTAGGTGCTATGTCTTTATTTTATAAGCTTAAAAAAGGTTCAGATGCTAAGCTTGTATTTTATGTACTATTTTTTGTAGTATCAATACTACAAACTATGAACTACTTTAATAGAACTGGAATGCTTTTCTAGTTTTGTTAAGACAACCACACCACGAGTAAGTACAATGTCACCATCTAGTTCACGTACTACTAGTACTATATCCATATAACCATCACCATTTATATCTCTATAACCTTTAATAGAAAATAACCTATTGATATTTTTTGATATTTTTACCTTGTAAGTATTGTGTGAAATTTTCTTTAGTTTTATATCTGGATATTGAAAACTATCTATATACTTTTGCTTTGATGGATCTTGACAATCTTTCTCTTGATAAGTAGAGATGATAAAATCTGATAAACAATCTAAAAAAGGGATCTTTTTATATGAAAGCCCATCAAAATCTATACTACTTACATAGTCATATTTAGCATCTTTAGACTTTTCTAATAAAACCTGAACTTTATTGTCTATATCTGATGGTTTATTGTAATAGTATATAGTAGATATAATCACTAGCAAAGTTAAAATTATATATCTCATACTACACCTATAATCTTTTTTTAGTTAGTATCATTATATAATAGTTTTATAAAAGGATTGAAAAAGTGACTAAGTATTTTATAATCGTAAGCATTGTACTAACGCTATTAACAACTACTATCAAATATACTTTCGATACATTCAATGCTTTAAAACTAAAAAATATACATCTAAAAACAAAAAATCATACTCTTAAAAAAGAGAAAAAAGCTCTTCTAAAAAAACAAAATAATATTAAAAAAAGAATTATACAAAACAATAGACAAACAGTTAAAAATAAAATAGAAAAGATTCAACAAAAACTAGCTAAAGCCTCTGGTGCAGCTATACCTATAGTAGGAAACGTCTTAAGTGTATCACTTACAGCTTATGAGATACAACAACTTTGTGAAGAGATTAAACAACTAAAAGAATTTGAGACAAGTTTATATCCAGGTAACTCTGATTCAACTGAAAATAAATTAAATATGTGTGGAATTTAATTAAGACATAAATAATACATCTTTCTTTGATACTATTTCACTCATGTAAGTTAGGTGCTACATTATTTCCGAAAACAAATATTACTCCTATATTTTTTACCTACTTACTATTCCTCAATATAAAGGCTCCATTACTGGGATTGGAGCCTTTATCCTATTGAAAATAAATTTTAATCAGCTATAATTCCCCTTATGAAAACTACAGATTATTTATTTTGGTCGGTTATGATATTTTTTGCGATTTTTTATCTTATGGTAGGTAATGATCTATATAAAGAAAAATATGAAATGATTGATGAAAAAAGAGAACAACTTCAAAGCATCAGTGATGAAAACAATAGAAAGCTAAGCAACCAATGAATGGACAAAAAAGAATAAACATAAAACAAGGTCTAAAAGTAAACATAGTTTTAAAACAAGACCAAAGAAGTGGAAAGTTAACTCAAGGGATAGTTAAAAATATATTGACAAATTCCCCTACCCATCCACATGGTATAAAAGTACGACTAGCAGATGGTCAAGTAGGAAGAGTAAAAGAGGTCCTTTAGATAATCTCGATATCTTTTACTTCTGATCCTTTAATAGTTTCTAGCTTTTCTTCAATAATATTTAAGAACTCTGTTCTATTTTTCTCATCCATATTATTATCTAGCATACTATTGATATATTTAATACCATTTGCATTAATCTTTTGTACACTTGCTAAATAATGTACAAATGATATCTTTTTTACATCATTTATAGAGTATAGTTTTTTTACCTCTTTTTTTAAAGGTAACAACCCCTTTTCTTCATACATTTTTAGAGTTCTAGATTTTGCAGTTAAAAGCTCTGCAATACTACTTAAAGGTAATATATCCTTATCGTTATCTAATAAAGCCAATGTCGTTCCTTATTGTATAGACTTTGCTAGTTTCACACCTAGCTGTTTTGCTTTGTCTATTATATCAGGGTTATTTTTAATTCCACCTCTATCAAATATTCTATAAACTGCTAACTTGTCAATATTCATATATGATATTTTTATTTTTACATGTCGTGTTTATTTTTTTTCATATTTTATGTAAAAATTTTCGTAAAAATTGTCTTTTAATAACATTTAAGATGTATTGTGTATACTGTAAAGAAGTAAAAAATTAGGAAAAAACTATCAGTAAATCCAAAATTTCAATTAAAAATGTTTACAAGGTATTTGGTAAAAAACCTCATAAAGCAATAAAGATGCTTGAAGATGGACTTTGTAAAGACGACATTTTCAAACAAACAGGTATGACTATTGGTGTTCAAGATGCAAGTTTTGATATCAATGAGGGTGAAATATTTGTAATTATGGGCCTTTCAGGCTCTGGAAAATCTACACTTGTAAGACTTCTAAATCGACTTATCGAACCAACTTCAGGTCAAATTATCATTGATGATATAGATATCACAAACTTAAATGATAAAGAACTACTTCAAATTAGAAGAGAAAAACTTTCTATGGTTTTTCAATCATTTGCACTTATGCCTCATATGAATATCATAGATAATGTATCATTTGGATTAGAACTAAGTGGTATTGAAAAACCAAAACGATATGAAGCTGCTAGAGTAGCTCTAAAGCAAGTTGGTCTTGATCCATATGAATTATCATATCCAGATGAACTAAGTGGTGGTATGCAACAGCGTGTAGGTTTAGCTCGTGCTTTAGCAAATAACCCTGAAGTGATGTTAATGGATGAAGCATTTTCAGCACTTGATCCACTTATCCGTACAGAGATGCAAGATGAGCTTTTAAAACTTCAAGAAGATGAAAAAAGAACTATTGTGTTTATTTCACATGACCTTGATGAAGCTATCCGAATCGGAGATAGAATTGCTATCATGGAAGGTGGAGAGGTTGTCCAAGTAGGAACACCTGAAGAGATTATCAATAATCCTGCAAATGATTATGTAAAATCATTCTTTAAAGGTGTAGATGTTACATCTGTATTAACAGCTTCACATATTGCAAAAAAAGTACATTCAACTATTATCAATAAGGAAGGTACTGGTATAAAAACTGCCTTACAATATATCGCAGACTTCAACGAAGACTTTGCTTATTTCCTAGAGAAAAATGGTAAATACATCGGTATATTAACTGTAGATAAACTCAAAGAACAACAAAAAGCTGGTGGTACTATCCATGATGCTATCCATTGTGATAGATCTATCAATGAAAATCGTCAAATTAATGATTTCATTGGTCAAGTTGCTGAACATACTTTACCTATTGCTGTAGTAGATGATAATGGTAAGTATAAAGGAACTATTTCAAAAAGTAGATTATTAAAAGTATTTGATGAAGGGGTAGATAATGAGTAGCGATCCATGGGGAAATGCCTCAACTGCACAAGAAAATAAAGAGTCTTCAGTAGATTGGACTATCCAAGAAGTAGCAGCTCCAGTAGAAGAGATAAAAGAGTTTAATATCTTAAATCCTTTTGAAGACACTTTAATACCATTTGGGGACTGGACAAATCAAGGAATTGATTGGTTAGTTACAAATTTTAGAGATGTTTTTTTAGCAGCAAAAGCTCCTATTGATATTGTATTAAAAGCGATTGAATCATTTTTACTTTACTTAAATCCATATATAGTAATACTATTTTTTGTACTACTTGCATTACAATTTTCTACTAAAAAGCTTGCATTTGGAACATTAGTTTCATTTTTCATCATAGGGTTTATTGGAGCTTGGGAAGGATCGATGATTACATTATCCTTAGTACTCACAGCTGTACTTTTTTCTATACTTATAGGGCTTCCCTTAGGTATTTGGAGTGCTAGAAGCGATACTGTTGATAATATTTTAAGACCTATATTAGATGCAATGCAAACAACACCAGCATTTGTATATCTTATACCGATCGTTATGTTATTTGGAATTGGAAATGTACCAGGGGTAATTGTAACTATTATCTTTGCTCTACCTCCATTAATCCGATTAACAAACTTAGGTATTAGACAAGTGCCAGAAGACCTTATAGAAGCTTCTAGGTCATTTGGGGCAAACTCATCACAGATGCTTTGGAAAGTACAAATACCTGTAGCGATGCCAACAATCATGGCAGGTATAAACCAAACATTAATGCTTGCACTTTCTATGGTTGTTATTGCATCTATGATTGCTGTTGGTGGTTTAGGTCAAATGGTTTTAAGAGGTATTGGTAGACTTGATATTGGTTTAGCTGCTGTTGGTGGTTTAGGTATTGTTTTATTAGCAATTATATTAGATAGATTAACTCAAGAGATGGGTAAAAAAGACAAAAGTGATAAAACTAGATGGTTCCAGAAAGGGCCAATTGGTTTTGTATACAATTTAACAAGGAAGGGAAAATAAAATGTTGAATAAAAAATTATTAATTGGAGGGGTAGCTTCACTAGTTTTAGCTACTTCTTTATTTGGAGCGAAAGTTACTGCAGTTAAAACTTCTATTGCAGAAGAAGGTTTTCAGATGTATATTGTTACTGAAATACTTAAAAAAATGGGTCATGAAGTAGAGATTACAAATGATGTAGGTTATGATATTGCGTATCAAACTATTGCAAATAATGCAAATAGTGATGATGTTTACTTTATGGCAGCAGTATGGGATCCTTTACATCAATCAAAAATTGATGGTGTTGGTGGAGATTCAAAAGTTACAGTATTTGGTAAGTATATTTCAAACTGTGCACAAGGATACTTAATAGACAAAAAGACTGCTGATAAACATAATATTAAATACTATAATGATTTAGCAAAACCAGAAATTGCAAAATTATTTGATTTAAATGGAAATGGAAAAGCAGACTTAACAGGTTGTGCAGCTGGTTGGGGTTGTGAAAAAGTTATTGAGCACCAATTAGATGCATATGGTATGAGAAATGTTGTTGAACATAATCAAGGTGAGTATTCAGCTTTAATTGCAAACACTATTGCAAACTATAAAACTGGTAAATCAATTCTTTACTATACTTGGACTCCATACTGGGTTTCAGGAAAATTAGTACCAGGGAAAGATGTTGTATTCTTACAAGTAACAAAATCAGCACATCCAAATGGTAAACCAACAACTTTAGCAAATGGTGCAGATTATGGATTTAATGTAAATCATCAAAAAATTGCAGCAAATACAAGTGTTACAACAAAGCATAAAGATATTGCAAAACTATTTGATATTGTTAAACTTGATGTAAATGATGTATCTGGTCAAAATATGCTTATGGCAAATGGTCAAAATAAAGAAAGTGATATTAAAAGACATACACAAATGTGGTTAAAGACTAATGCCGCTACAGTTGATGCTTGGATTAAAGAAGCAAAAGCTGCAAAGTAAGCTTTCCTCAAAAAGCTACTAAGTAATTAATAAAATAAGGGTATAATACAGCCCTTATTTTATTTTAAAAAGAGTGTATTAATGAATAACATCGACAAAGAACATATTTGGCATCCATACAGTAGTGTACTAAACCCTAGAGAAACTATAGAGGTTGTAAGTGCAAATGGTGTTTATCTTAACTTAGAAGATGGTTCACAACTAATCGATGGTATGTCCTCTTGGTGGTCAGTTATCCATGGCTACAACAATCAAAAAATAAACGATGCTATAAACGAACAAACATCGAAGATGTCTCATGTTATGTTTGGTGGACTTACTCATCCTCCTGCAAAAGAACTTACAAAAAAACTACTCAATATCCTTGATGATAAATTTCAATATATTTTTTACTGTGATTCTGGTTCAGTTTCAGTTGAAATAGCTATGAAAATGGCACTTCAATATCACTATAAAGAGAATCAGAGTAAAAAAAATAGATTTCTAACTGTAAGACGAGGATATCATGGCGATACATTTGGTACAATGAGTGTATGTGATCCAGTAACAGGAATGCACTCTATATTCAATGATACACTTGTTAAAAATTATTTTGTATCTGAACCAAAATCAAAATTTGATGAACCATTTGATTCTACAGAACTTGATGAGATGAGAGAGCTTTTGGAAAAAGAGCATGAAAATATTGCTGCAGTTATCATAGAACCTATTATTCAAGGTGCTGGTGGTATGAGAATATACAACAAAGAGTATCTCGTAGGTGTGAGAGAGCTTTGTGATAGATTTAATGTGCTACTTATATTTGATGAGGTAGCTACAGGATTTGGTCGAACAGGCAAGATGTTTGCATATGAACATGCACAAGTTATTCCAGATATTTTAACTATAGGTAAAGCCCTTACAGGTGGATATATGACAATGGCAGCTACTATTACAACAGCTAAAGTAGCTCAAGGTATAGAAAGAGATGGAAATATCTTGATGCACGGCCCTACTTTTATGGGAAATCCTCTAGCTTGTAAAGTAGCATCAACAAGTATTGATCTTCTTTTTGAAAATAACTGGAAAGATAATGTATCTAGAATAGAAAAGTACCTAGCAGATAATCTAACTATTTGTGAAGATCTTGATGCTGTAAAAGAAGTACGGGTAATTGGAGCTATTGGAGTTGTAGAACTACATGAAAATGTAGATTTAACTATAGCTACACAAGAGTTTGTGAAAAGAGGTGTATGGATACGACCATTTATGAATCTAATCTATATCATGCCACCATATATCACAAAAAATCAAGAACTTCAAAAGCTTATTGATGCAATACATGAAACAATCAAAATATTAAACAAGTAGTGTAATTATTTCAATTGTCATTAAGATATTTTTCTATACGATTAGCCAAATTAAACAAGGGAAATAAATGGCTTTAGAATTTAAAGATTTTAGTACGATATATTCAGTGATTTCAAATGAGGATGCTTCATTAGAAGAGATTGAAAATGCTTTTAATGAAGTTATCAAAATAACTGATGAAAAATTAGGATCAACAGTATCAGAAGAAGACAAAGAATCATATAATTACTTTATAGAAGTGATGAAAGTGTATGCTATGAATAACACATATGGTACTAAAAAACTACAAAAAGATGTAGAAGCAAAAAGCTCATTAATGGATGTAATAAAAGGTAATACTCTTAACAATACAGAAAAAAGAGTTGTATTAGAAGCTTTTGTTGATGAAATCGTAAACTGTAGTCATGAATTTATTGATGATGTAGAAGCTTATGATGGTGCATTAGACTTTCTATAATAATGACTGAAACATTATTTGTATATGGGACACTTATGCCCAACTGTCCAAATGGACATATACTAGAAAATATTGTAGGTAAATTTACACCTGCAACTGTAAAGGGTACTTTAGTCAATGCTGGCTGGAGTGCTTCTATGGGATATCCTGGTATTAAACTAACCGAAAATGGTGATACAATTCATGGATATCTTTTCTCATCAAACAACCTTATCAATCACTGGGACTTCCTAGACGACTTCGAAGGAGATGAATTTCATAGAGTACCTGTAACAGTTGAACGTTATGATGGTATTGATATCGATACATATATCTACACAGTAAAAGTAGATGAAGATATGCTCGACGACTAAATCCTATCCATATAAGTCCAAATGAATATGAAAAAAGGTATAATCTGCCTCTAAGAAGAGTAAGAACATTTTTACTAAACAGAGGAACTCAATGAATAAAAACTTTAATTATTCTGGTTTAAAACTAGGAATTATTGGTGGTGGTCAACTTGGGAAGATTATGTCTCAAAAAGCTAAAAAGATGGGATTTCATGTAACTATTTTAGATCCTACTTACAACTGCCCTGCTGCTCAAGTATCTGATAAACACATCACTGGTGGGTTTTATGATAAAGTGAAACTAGAACAACTAGTACAAGAAAGTGATGTTACTACTTTTGAACTAGAGCATGTTGATACATCTATCTTAAAAGAGTTATACGATGATGGACATAATATTCATCCTTCACCATATGTAATGGAACTTATTCAAGACAAATATGCACAAAAGAAACTTTTAGATGACAAGGGTATCCCTGTTCCTGCATATAAAAATGTAGAAAATAAAGAAGACTTAGCAGCATTTGGTTTCCCTGTAATTCAAAAAGCAAGACTTGGTGGATATGATGGTAAAGGTGTTCAGATGCTTAAATCTCAAGATGAAGCTGACACTATTGCTATTGAAGCTGATTCTTTTATAGAAAAGCTTGTAGATATAGATAAAGAATTAGCTGTTTTAGTTGCTAGAAATATCGAAGGTGAAATTAAATGTTATCCAGTTGTAGAGATGCTATTTGATGATAGAGTAAATATCTGTGATAGTGTTATGGCTCCTGCTAGAATCTCTAAAGATATTGAACAACAAGCTATTGATATGTCAACAGAATCTATCAAAGCACTTGATGGTGTTGGTATATTTGGTGTTGAACTATTCCTAACAAAAAGTGGTGAGTTATTAGTAAATGAAATTGCTCCTAGACCTCATAACTCTGGTCACTATACAGTTGAAGCTTGTGCAACTTCTCAATTTGAGCAGATCATTAGAGCAGTGACAAACCTTCCATTAGGTTCTACAAAACTTATTTCACCTGCAGTGATGGTAAATCTTTTAGGTGAAGAAGGATTTGGTGGAGAACCAGTAATTGAAGGCATTCATGATGCACTAGAGATCCCTGAATTATCATTTCACTTTTATGGAAAAACATACACGAAACCATTTAGAAAAATGGGGCATATGACAGTACTAGATGATGACATCAATAAAGCATTAGAAAAAGCAAATAAAGCGAAAAATATTTTAAAAGTTAAAGGGAGTAAACAAATATGAGTAAACCATTAGTAGGTATCATTATGGGTAGTGACTCTGACTTACCAGTTATGAGTGCTGCTGCGCAAATGTGTGAAAAATTTGGAATAGAATATGAAGTAAGTATTGTTTCAGCTCATAGAACAGTTGATAGACTTATTGAGTATTCAAAAACAGCAGAAGATAGAGGTCTTAAAGTGATTGTAGCTGGTGCAGGAGGTGCTGCGCATCTTCCAGGTATGGTAGCAGCTATTACATCATTACCAGTTGTTGGTGTTCCTGTACGTGGATCAAACCTTGAAGGTATGGATTCACTACTATCAATCGTACAAATGCCAGGTGGTGTTCCAGTAGCAACTGTTGCAGTAAATGGTGCAAAAAATGCAGGTATTTTAGCTGCTCAAATTATTGGATCTCATAATGCTGATATTAGATCAAAAATCACAGCTTATAAAAATGAGATGAAAGAGGAAGTTGAAGCAAAAGTTGAAAAACTAGACAAACTTCAGTATCAAGCATATTTAGATCAAATGCCAAAAAAGAAATAAACTAGAAAGAAGAAGGTAAAAATTGAAAGTTACAGTAGAAAAAATTGATGAAATAAATTATATTTTAAGTGGTTCAGTAGCAAATAACGTTATTGAACAAAAAGCAGTAGAACTTAGAGCTCAACCAGTAGAAGATGAATCACAAAGTGAAGAAGATAGAAATAAACAAATTGAACAACAAGCTGCTGAACAAGTATTTAGAGCATTTATTGATGAAGGTATTAAAGAAGCTGGTATTAGTGTAGATGATCTTTTAGGTCAACCAGGTCTTAAGAAATATGAAAAAAGTGCCGATAGTGTGTATTTTGAAGTTGAACTTGCTACTAGCCCTAATATTGATCTAGAAATCGATTTAACTGATATTATTCCTACATATACAAAACCTAAAGCAGATCCTAAAGATGTTGATGCAAAATTTGATGAGTTTGTAAGTAAGCAAGCTCCACTTACAACTATAGAAACTCCAAGACCTGTAAAAAGTGGTGATGCAACTGTTATCGACTTTAAAGGTTATGTTGATGGTGTAGCATTTGAAGGTGGTGAAGCACAGAAGTTTAATCTTAAGATCGGTTCAAATTCATTTATTCAAGGTTTTGAAGATCAAGTTATTGGTATGGAGTATGGTGAAACAAAAACTATCACTGTAAAATTCCCTGATGCTTATCAAGCAGAAGATTTAGCTGGTAAAGATGCACAATTTGAAGTAACTTTACATGAGATTCAAGAACAAAGAATGGATAAGATTGATGATGAGTTTGCTCAAAGAATTTTAAGTGATAAAACTGCAACTATTGAGACTTTAAGAGAAAAGATTGCTGATCAGGTAGTTGCTCAAGAGGTTTCTGATATGTATATGACAGACTTAAAACCTAAAATGGTTGAAGAATTACTAAAAAAGTATGACTTTATACTACCAAATAATATCGTAGAGCAAGAGATTGATGCTATGGTAAGAGAAGCTATCCAACACTTAAGCCCAGAAGAACAAAAAGAAAATTTAGAAGATAAAGATAAATTCTTCAAGCTAAGACAATCAGTAAGACCACAATCTGAATCAACAATTAAAAAAGCAATTATTGTTGAAGCGTTAGCAAAAAAAGATGGTATTACTGTTGATGAGCAAGAAGCTATGTCTGCACTTACTTACCAAGCAATGATGACAGGTCAAAATGCACAAGAGTTAGTAAAATACTATCAAGAAAACAATCTAATGAATTC
>CBFHVJ010000036.1:0-11902 GCA_965659435.1 uncultured Arcobacteraceae bacterium | reverse complement strand
ACCTCACCAACAAGCTGATACCATACAGACCGATCTCTTACCGAAAAAACTTTCCCTTGCTGTCTTATGACATAAAGGCATATAGGGCATTAGCAGTCGTTTCCAACTGTTATTCCCTTGTAAGAGGCACGTTATCTATACATTACTCACCCGTGCGCCACTTAGCTGACAGTTATAGCAAGCTATAACCCGTTCTCGTTCGACTTGCATGTGTTAAGCACGCCGCCAGCGTTCACTCTGAGCCAGGATCAAACTCTCCAAAAAAAGATAAGCAAACTCATCTTACTTTGTCATTTTTGTTCTGACTTTTTTGATTTAAATCGTTAGATTTAAAACTCTATATTTTATAGTCATCTTTTTCAGATGACTCGGAATTAAACTATTTGGTTTGTAAAGATTATTACAAAACCTTGAATTTTAAAATAACTCACAATCTCATTTCGACTTGCGTCCCTTGATTTGTGGATGGAATTATAGACAATTATCACTTTATTGTCAAGTGCTTTTTCCGTAAATTTTAAAGAATTTTGAAATTCTTTTCAAAACTACCCAAATCTCTACCTTATATATAGAATGTTAAAAAAAGCACTCCATCTATAACTATTTTTTATCTAATTAAGAGAAAATAAGATATACTCGTGGCTTAAATGAAATTTTATTAACGAAAAAAGGTTTTAATTGGAACAAATTGGTGTTTTAAAAGATGGTCAAATATATGACCTTCAAACTGTTGAAGAATTAAATATAGATGGTGGTGAACCTATTTTAGCAGATGGATCTGCTAATTCACTAGAAATTTTACGTCACTCTACTGCACATATGATGGCTCAAGCGATCAAAGAGCTTTATCCAGAAGCTAAATTTTTTGTTGGTCCAGTTGTTAAGGAAGGTTTCTACTACGATTTTAAAGTAGATACTCCTATTAATGATGATGATTTAAAAGCAATTGAAAAAAAGATGAAGGATATTGCTTCTAAAAAATATAAGATTGAAAAATATGAAGCGTCTAGAGAAGAGATTGTAAATAAGTTCCAAAGTGATGAACTTAAACAAGCTGTACTTAAAAATATTACTGATGAGAAATTAACGCTTTATAAACAAGGTGATTTCGAAGATCTATGTAGAGGACCTCATGTACCAAATACAAGATTCATTAGAAACTTCAAACTAATTAGAGTAGCTGGTGCTTATCTAGGTGGAGATGAAGAAAATGAGATGATCACAAGAATCTATGGTATTTCATTCTTTGATAAAGCTGTATTAAGAGAATATACAACTATGCTTGAGGAAGCTCAAAAAAGAGACCATAGAAAACTTGGAAATGATCTCAAACTATTTACGTTTAGTGATAATGTAGGTGCTGGACTTCCATTATGGCTTCCTGCTGGATCAAGGCTAAGAGGGAAACTAGAACAACTTCTTTACAAAGCACACAGAATTAGAGGATACCAACCTGTAAGAGCTCCTGAGATTTTAAAAGCTGATGCATGGGTAAAATCAGGGCACTATGAAAATTACAAACAAAATATGTACTTCACAGAAATTGATGGTCAAGAATATGGGCTAAAACCAATGAACTGTGTAGGGCACATAGAGATATTTAAAAACCATCAAGTTTCATATAGAGACCTACCAATGAAATTCTTTGAGTATGGTGTAGTTCATAGACATGAACTAAGTGGAGTTATGCATGGACTATTTAGAGTAAGAGAATTTACTCAAGACGATGCACATATTTTCTGTACTCAAGGTCAAGTAAAAAATGTTATTATGGAAGTATTAGAATTTGTTGAATCTCTAATGAAACACTTTGACTTTGAATACGAGATGGAAGTATCAACAAAGCCTAAAAAAGCTATAGGTGATGATGCATTCTGGGAAACAACTACTAAGGGTATCAAAGATGCTCTTGATGAAAATGGTTATTCTTATGGTATTGATGAAGGTGGTGGAGCATTCTACGGACCAAAAATTGATATTAAAATTTTAGATGCAATTGGTAGAAAATGGCAATGTGGTACTATTCAAGTAGATATGAATTTACCAGAGAGATTTGATATCAATTATACTACAAGTGACGATACTAAAGAAAGACCAGTAATGATCCATAGAGCAATTTTAGGGTCATTTGAAAGGTTTATAGGAATTTTAACAGAGCATTATGCTGGTGAATTCCCACTTTCTATTGCACCTACTGGTGTAGTGATTGTTCCTATTGCTGATACACATTTAGAGTATGCAAAACAATTACAACAAGAGCTACAAGCTTTAGAGATTGATACGGAAGTTTCAAGTAAAAACGAATCTTTAAATAAAAGAATTAGAGTTGCTGAAAAACAAAAAGTTCCTATGATTCTTGTAATTGGAGATGAAGAGGTAGCAAACAATAAGGTCGCTTTAAGAGATAGAAGATCAAGAGAGCAAAGTAATATTTCAAAAGATGAGTTCCTAACAACAATAAAAGAAACTCTAGCACAAACAAGGATTTAACGGTGAATAAAAATAAAAAATCAAATGAAGCGATCATGAATGAAAATATTCGTGTTCGAGAAGTAAGATGTTTAGGTGACGATGGTACAGCATATGGTATTATCTCTACATCAGAAGCACAATCAACAGCAGATGACTTAGGACTAGATTTAGTTCTAATTTCACCAGATGCAAATCCACCTGTTGCTAAAATAATGGATTATGGTAAATTTAAGTACCAACAAGAAAAAAAGAAAAAAGAAGCTAGAAAAAATCAACAAAAAGTTGTTGTAAAGGAAGTTAAATTCTCTGTTAAAATTGCTCAAAACGATATCAACTATAAAGTTAAACATGCTAGAGAATTCTTAGAAAAAGGTTTTTATGTAAAATGTAGAGTATTCCTAAAAGGTAGAGAGATGGCTCATCCTGAAGCAGGTGTTGAAGTACTTAATAAGATCTGGCCTATGCTTGAAGATATTGGAAATAAAGACAATGAACCTAAACTAGAAGGTAGATT
The DNA here is from genome assembly GCA_965659435.1 of uncultured Arcobacteraceae bacterium. GTDB lineage: Bacteria > Campylobacterota > Campylobacteria > Campylobacterales > Arcobacteraceae > JADHTT01. The sequence goes on along the minus strand of CBFHVJ010000036.1, from coordinate 8,916 downwards.
TGTAAATATGCTTGTGTTACCACAAAAAAAATAAATAGAAACTAGTTACTAAAATTAAATAAATTTTTAACTAATTTCTATAAAATGATAAAAAATTAAATTTAACAAAGGATAGAGATAATGTACAATAGAGACTATATTACAAACAATAGCTCAACTTCTACAAACAACTATACACAACAAGAAAGTACAGCTGGTCATACATCTAAAGCTGGAATGATGGCATTTTTAAAAGCTACTTACCAACTATTTGCTGGTTCACTATTAGCAGCAACTGCTGGTGCTTATGTTGGTATTGATATGGTATCAACTATCTCTAGCTGGTACTGGGGATTAGTAATTTTAGAGTTTGCTCTATTATTTGGACTATATGCAGTAAAAGACAAGCCAGGTATTAATTTAGCTGTATTATTTGGATTTACTTTTATTAGTGGTTTAACTATTACTCCATTATTAAGCTCAGTATTTATGATGCCAGGTGGTGCTTCTATTGTAGCTCAAGCATTTTTAATGACTTCAGTTGCATTTGGTGGTATTTCGATGTTTGCTATGACAACAAAAAGAGACTTCTCTGGTATGGGGAAAATGCTATTTATTGCTTTAATCATCTTAATCGTTGGTTCTATTAGTAATATCTTTATTGGTTCATCAATATTACAACTTGGTATTGCTATGGTTGGTGCATTAGTATTTTCTGCATTTATCCTATACGATACTCAACAAATTATTAAAGGTAACTTCTCTACACCAGTAGAAGCTGCTATTGCTTTATATATTGACTTCTTAAATCTATTTATATCTTTATTACAGATATTAGCTGCATTTAATAGAAGTGATGACTAATAACAATCTACGACTTCTTGATGCCAATCTAAATAGACTTAGAGAAGGCATCAGAGTTGTAGAGGATATCTTTAGATATATCTACAATGACAAACAAACTGCATCAAAATTAAAAGAACTTCGACATCTTTCACGAATAGATATCTATGATCAACTTCTTGATTCTAGAGATATAGTAAATGATGTTCTGAAAAAATCTACATCATCTGAACAAACTAGAGAAGATCTTCACTCAATACTTATTGCAAACTTTAAAAGAGCTCAAGAGAGTAGTAGAGTTATAGAAGAATTTGGAAAACTACTATCAAATGAAGTAAGTGAAAACTTCAAACATATAAGATATGAACTTTATGATTTAGAGAAAGCCCTAACAAAAACTACTTCAAACTCTAAGTAGTCTTTATCGTACTTCTTATAAAGCTCTTTTGCTTCTTTGAAAGTAAGATTTGACTCTCCACTTACACCTGAATTTTTAATATATTTAAATAACTCTTTTTTAGAATCAAATTTTAGATCATAATTAAAAGTTTCAAATTTACACTCACAATGTTCTAAAAAACTCTTCTTTATAGTTTCTATATCTAATATTGGGGATTGTTTTCCTGTAATATCTTGAATAGATTTAAATGTATTTGATGTAAATAAAACCGCATGAATTGTATCGCTTATCGTTGTTAGTCTATAAACTAATTTTGATAAATCTTGTGACCATTGCATAGCAGATGAAGATAGTACAATATCAAACTTCTGACCTTTTATATCATCAAAGAACTCTTCACTATCAAAATCAAAACATTTTACTTCTAGATTAGAAGCTCTTGGATGAATATCACACATAGATTGTGAAAAATCAATCGCTTTATAAAAATCTACTTCCCAATCTATATTATTAAATACCTGTCCTGAACCACAACCAAGCTCTAAAATTCTTTTAGGCTTAGATTGTATCTCTCTTACAAGTGCTTTTGAGACAATTTGTTGGATTATATTATAACTTCCATAGTCATTTGCATGTTTGGAAAATTGGTTTTCTACGCTCATAAGGGCACTTTAACTAGATATAAATAAATATTAGATAAAATGGCTTAATTTCAATAAACTAAGGACAATAATGACTTCAACATTATTCATTGTACAATTTGCATTAGCAATTGTCTTAACTATTTTAGTATTATTACAAAAAAGCTCAAGTATGGGACTAGGTGCTTATAGTGGAAGTAATGAATCACTATTTGGTGCTAAAGGACCTGCAAACTTTTTATCAAGAGCTACATTTATAGTAGGTACTTTATTTGTAATCAATACAATCTCATTAGGTTATATGTATAACCAAGAAAGACTAGCAAGTGCTGTTGACACAGTACAAGTTGATACTCTTATTCCTCAATCAAATGAGGTTCGAGCACCAATTGCTCCTGTAGCTCCAATCGCTCCAGCAACTAAATAATCTAAAGTAAAAAGATGAGATTTTTTTATCTACTCATCTTTTTACAACTTTATGCCTTTGCAAATGCACATATCTTTGTTTATCATAGATTTGATGATCCTAGGTATAAAAGTGCAGATACAACAACAGAACAACTAACAAGACAGTTTGAATATTTTAAGAAAAATAATTACGAAGTAGTACCACTTTCTAAAATATCCGAAAAACTTCAAGCGAAAAAAGATATTCCAAATAACTGGGTAGCCCTAACAATTGATGATGCCTATAAAAGTTTTTATGAACATGGATTAAAAACTTTCAAAAAATACAACTACCCTTTTACTCTATTTGTTTATACAAAAGCAACTAACAGTAAATATGGTGACTTTATGACATGGGATATGCTTAAAGATGCATCAAAATATGGTGAGATAGGGCTACATTCACATACTCATCCACATCTAACACACCTTTCCAAAGATGAAATACATCAAGATACAAAAAAAGCGTATGATCTTTTTGAAAAGCACCTAGGATTCAAACCCAAGTATTATGCTTATCCATATGGTGAATATAATCAAGAAGTGGAAAATGAGATCAAGAAATTTAACTTTGACATGATCTTAAATCAAAATAGTGGATCGGTTAAACAAAATAGTGATAGATTTAATATCGAAAGAATCGCATTAGTAGGAAAGTCTAAGATTTCACAAAAAATTAGATATAACTCATTAGATGTGACATGGATAGCTCCACAAAAATTTCCTGAAGATGGAATACTAAAATATGTAGAAGCAAAAGTAGATCCATCAATTAAAAATATCAAACTCTATGTATCAGGTCACGGTTGGGTAGATTTAAAAGTAAAAGATGGTATTATTTCACATAAATTAAATGCTAAACTAAAGCGAAAGCGTACACGTGTAAGCCTTAGTACTGACTATTATACAATAGATACAAAAATACTAATAAAGGAAAAGAGAAAAAATGGTAAATGAAATTTATGAAAACACAAAAGAATCTATGGAAAATGCAATTGAAGCATTAAAAAGAGATTATGGAACACTAAGAACAGGTAAAGTTAATCCTGCAATTTTAGATAATATCACAGTTGATTACTATGGTACTCAAACTGCTTTATCTCAAGTAGCTACAATTTTAGCTCCTGATGCAACTACTATTAATATCTCACCATGGGAAAAACACCTTGTAGGTGACATTGAGCAAGCTATTCAAGCTGCAAATATTGGAGTAAATCCAAATAATAATGGAGAATCTGTACAACTATTCTTCCCACCAATGACTGTAGAGCAAAGACAAGAGAGTGCTAAAGGTGCAAAAGGTATGACTGATAATGCCAAAGTATCTATTAGAAATATTAGAAAAAATTCTAATGACAAAATTAAAAGATTAGAAAAAGATAAAGAGATTACTCAAGACGAATCAAAAGCAGCACAAGATGAGATTCAAAAGATTACTGATACTTTCGTATCAAAAGCAGATGACACTTTCAAAGCTAAAGAAGCTGAAATTTTAAAGGTTTAATGTGAACGTAAAAGTAGAAGAAATTTATAGAGAATCTGGTGCATTATTAGAAGGGCACTTTTTATTAAGTAGTGGTAACCATTCACAATTTTATCTTCAAAGTGCTAAAGTACTAGAAAATCCTATTACTGGAACTTATCTAGCTATTGAATTAGCAAAACAAATCAGAGAAGCTGGTATCGAAATTGATACAGTATGTTCACCTGCACTTGGTGGATTAATCGCTGGTTATACATTAGCACAGGCACTTGATGTAAGATTTATTTTTGCAGAAAGAGTTGAGAAACAAATGACTATCAGAAGAGGATTTGAAGTATCTAAAGGTGAAAGAGTATTAATCTGTGAAGATATTATTACTACTGGTGGAAGTGCTCTTGAAGCAGCTGCTCAAGTTGAAGCTCTAGGTGGAGAAGTAGTGGCTTACGCTGCTTTAGCAAATAGAGGATTCTGTAAAAGAGTTGGTAGCGAAGATGAAGCTAAGCCAAATTGTAAACTACCAAATGATGTTCCATTTTTTGCACTAGAAGATTTCAACTTTGAGATGTATTCTCCTGAAGATTGTCCATTATGTAAAGAGGGTAAATCAGAAGCTATCAAACCAGGTAGTAGAGGAAACTAAAAATAATGGCTAGATGGAGAGATGCCAAAGCAGGTAAACAAACCTCAAAGAAACAGCCATCTAGTCATAAAGAAAAATTAGAAAATATTGAAATTTCTGCTCCTTTATTAGGGAGAACAAAAGCCTTAATCACTGATATATTTATGCTTCTTATGCCTATCATGTATATAGTGGTTTACCTCATCATGGGAAGTGGTGATCTATTTTCTCAAAATATACTTTTGGGATGGGTACTTATCTTAACACCTTATTGGATTATCACTAATCTATTTTTAGTATTTAAAGGTCAAACTCCAGGCCTTAAAGCATATGAATTAAAAATAGTGAATAGTAACTCACATGATAAAATTGGTTATGCTAAAGCATCTATTCGATTTGTTATATATCTATTTTCAACTATTACTATTTTATTAATGTTTATACCATTTTTTAGAAAAGATAAAAAAACAGTTCAAGATCTTCTTACAAATACAACTGTAATAGAATCACCAAATAGTTAATATTTTATTTTAGTATTTAATGTATTTTTTTAACTTATCCTCTTTTTATTTTTTTTATTTTGCAGCAGTTGGTGTATATGTAATATTTCTACCAAAAGTTTTACATGATATTGGATACTCTCCTAGTGATATTGGTATACTATTTGCTCTTGCTCCTTTAATGAGATTTTTAACACCATTCTTTTTTCTAAAACATATTACATTAACAAAGAATATATTTAAAATATCTCTTTACCTTTCAATTTTATCATCTGCACTTTTTTATGTAACTATAGATAGTTTTACACTATTTTTATTAAACAACCTCATCTTAGGAGTTTGTCTAAGTCTTGTATTACCTTACATAGAAACAAATGCAATAAAACAACTAGGTAAAGATCGATATGGAAAATCAAGACTTTATGGATCTATTGGATTTATGGCTGTTGCTCTTGTACTTGCAAAATTTTTAGATAATCCTAATGTTGCTTTACACTATTATCTAATTTCAACTATTTTAACTGCATTTTTCTCTTTTCTAATTATTAGAGAAAAAGAATCAACTATCCATACAGACGATCAAGAAAAAGGTAATTTCTCATTACTTACTTATTGGCCATTTTGGCTGAGCTTATTTTTAATGCAAGTTAGCTTTGGTGGTTTTTATAATTTCTTTACTATATATGAAACTGAACACAATATCTCTTTAGAGATGACTAGTTATCTATGGGCATTTGGTGTAGTTTGTGAAATTATCATGCTTTACTACCAAGCACCACTACTAAAAAACAATCTTGTAACTGTTATTAAGATATCTATTTTCTTGACATTTGTAAGATGGATGATGCTTTTCCTTTGGCCAGATTCACTTATAATGACATTTATATCTCAATCAATTCATGCGTTAAGCTTTGGACTTTATCATAGTGCAGTTATTATGTATCTTTACACACTCTATACAGATAAAAAACTTGCTCAACAATTTATGTTTGGATTTGCATATGGTTTAGGTGGATTTGTAGGGGCAATTATTGCTGGTTGGACATATGGTGAATATCTATTCTTATATTCTGCAATTATTGCATTATTAGCATTTTTTTCTTTGTATATTAAAAATACATTAACTTTTAGATAGTATTATTCTAAATAACTTTAAACAATAGAGGCTTTATATGAAACATATTTTTCTTTTACCAATCATCGCTATATCATTATTTGCAAATAGTGCTATTAATACTCAGTTCTTCTCTACTGCTAAACCTTTTGAAACATATACAGTAAAATCTTCTGTAAGTGGAAAAGTAGATTATGTAAATAGTTCACTTGAAGGGAAATCTACAAATAATAATAAAATTATACAAATTGACAACAAAGTTGATAAAGTAGAACTAGCTCAATTAAAACAAAAATATACTCTAATGAAAAGTATTATTAAAGTTGAAGAGAAAAACTACCAAAGACTACTAAAGATATCTTCTAAATCACAATATGAAAGAGATAATCAAAAGATAAAAGTATTAAATCTAAAACTATCTCTAGCAGATCTAAAAACAGCTATTGCAAAACTACAAAATAATATTGATAATAAAACACTAATAGAAAGCAATAGATATATCTATAATATCAATATTAAAAAAGATGACTATGTAAACCCAGGAACAGTTCTATATACAGCACATGATTTATCAAAAGCAAAACTTGAAATATTTATCCCTATAAATGAAGTATCTCAACTAAAGTCAAAAATCATATATTTAAATGATAAGAAGACTAACTACAAACTTGATAAAGTTTATAAAGTTGCTGACTCGAAACATATCTCTACATATAAATGTGAGATTATTATTGATAAACCAAAAAACTTCTCTAAACTTATTAAAGTTGAATTTAAATAGAAGAGACTAGTTGACATATAGAGAACTCTTCACTCAACATAAGATAGTTCGTCAACTATCTTTAACACAACTTATTGCATATTTTGGAGCATGGTTTTCCAATGTAGCAATCTTTACAATGCTTATAGAACTAGGAGCAGATTCCTTTACTATAGCATTAGTTACAGCTATGCTGTTTCTACCAGCTATTGTAATCTCTCCATTTAGTGGTACATATATTGATAGACTACCTCTAAAAAAGCTCATGATCATCCTACTTTCCATAGAATTTGCTATGACACTTATGTTCCTTACTATTGGATCATTAGATGATATATGGTTACTAATGGCTATCTTATTTATTAGAATGGGTAGTGCATCAATGTTTTTTTCATGTGAAATGACACTTATGCCAAAACTCCTTAGTGGAAAAGCTTTACAAAAAGCAAATGAGATACATTCTATTATTTGGTCTTTTACTTATACTGCCGGTATGGCTATCAGTGGAGTTGTTGTTGCCTTATGGGGTACTGATGTAGCATTTATTATTGATGCTGGTTTCTTTTTAGTAGCTTTACTAATTTTTATCCCTATCAAATTTGATCTTCCTATAGTTGAAAATGGGCAAAAGTTTTTTGCTATGTTAAAAGATGGGTTTTTATACGTTAAAAATCACCCTAAAATTATCCAACTTATCTTTTTACATGCAAGTGTAGGATTAACATCTTTTGATACTATTATTACACTTCTTGCTGATTGGGAATACAAATATATAATAGCTGTACCACTTGCTATTGGTCTATCTAATGCTATTAGAGCATTTGCATTAATGATTGGGCCAATAATTGTTGGAAATATTATTGATAGGTCAAACTTACATCTATTTTTCATCTTTCAAGGAATGACAATAATTCTTTGGGGAATGACTCAAGGTAATTTCTATCTAGCACTCGGATCACTATTTTTAGTTGGATTTGTAACCTCTACAATTTGGTCATATACATATATGATGCTTCAAGAAGAGATTGAACATAATTATCTAGGGCGTGTACTTGCATATAATGAGATGATATTTATGCTAACCAATGTTCTAACTACACTGTTTATTGGAACGTTTGCAGTGATACTAGGGCTAGACTCTACAACATATATCCTAGGTGGACTTTTTTTAGTTGTTGCCCTTTGGTATAGAAGATACTTTATTTAATCTATATCCTTCTTGCTTAACAGATTCAATACAACTATCAATATTTAATTTATTTTTTAATCTTTTAATTAAAGCTCGTAAAGCATGTTTTGATTCCGTACTATCGTAAAGCTTATGATATAAGGTTTCAAAAGTAACTACATTACCAATATTTTGCACAAAAAGTGCTATTAACCTTGCTTCTTTTTTTGTTAATATAATCTCTTTACCTAATCTATAAAGTTTATCTTGATCACGTTCAAAATAGATATCTTGAGATATATATTCTATATTACTAGTTCCATACAGATCAAGTTTATATCGTAGTTCTTCTAAATGAAAAGGTTTTTTTAAAAAATCAACACATCCATTATCATATGCTTCTGTAATAGTTTGAATATCTGTTTGAGCACTAATAATAATCACTTTTACATTCTTGTCTTTTGTATACAGATATTTTAATACATCTTTTCCATTTATATGTGGGACATTTATATCAAAAAGATATAGATCATAAAGTTCACCAGAATCAATTTTTTCTAAAACATCATTTCCATCATAACATCTTGTAACTATATGGTTATCATATCTTAAAATATGGCTTATCATTTGGTTTAGTGAAATATCGTCTTCTAATAGTAAAATTTTCATCTAAATATTATATCAATTTAGGATGTCATAAGGATGTCAATTCAGAAAGTAGTGGCAAAAAATGGATTATTTCTTGCCGCTTAAAAGTTAAATAAGATTATTTGTGAAAGCTTGATTGAATAATTGAAAGAAATTCATCTTTTGTTTTTTTATTTGATTTAAACAAACCTCTTAGTGCTGAAGTTACAGTTGTTGAACAAATCTTTTCAACACCTCTCATCTCCATACACATATGTCTAGCATCAACTACAACAGCAACACCTTTTGGCTCAATTGCTTCATTAATAGCATCT
>CBFHVJ010000035.1:240-12181 GCA_965659435.1 uncultured Arcobacteraceae bacterium | reverse complement strand
CCAAGCTCATTTCCAATCCACTCCCTTGCGTGGATTGAACCTGTATATAACATAGCTGGTTTTAGATGAGCACTTTCAACATTTAAAGATATTGTTGCAAGGATAATATCTCTATCCTCCCAAGTCTTTCCAATCGATTCTATTTGAATGATATCTGGATATTTTCTTACACACTCCTCAAGAAACTCACATGTCTGACTATACGATTTATACTGTTGCTTCAAGCTCTATTTTCCACCCTCTCTGTAGTTTTCCCAAGTTTTTGTAACTTTTGAGATAAGTTTTTTTGTAATACCTTTGATATTTAAAAGTAGTGAAGGTGATTGGTCTAATACACCAACAACCTCTTGAGTGGTACCCACTTCCTCCATAATTCTTTCAAATTTTTTATCTCCAATTCCTTTAACAGAAGTTAAAACATTTTTTAACTCTTTTTTTGAAACTTTCTTTTGTAAAATATCTGATTCTTCATCTTCATTTTTATCTGGAAGAGGAGCTTCATTTTCTTTTTTTACTTTCATAGATTTTAGGTTTTTTAGTGCATATTTATCTTGATAGTTCCATTTTTCACTTGGCCACTCTTCTGACCATCTTCTTACAACTGGGAACATCTTATAATCTTCATCTAATTCATGGATATACTTCTCTTCATCTCCATAAACAACTTTTCTTTTTCCAAAGAACTCACCATCAAAACTAGCACTATAGTTTCCAAATGTAATATGTCTCATAGTTCGAAGTAAAGATGAATCAATTTTACTTAACTCTTCCCAGTTAAACATAGGGATATGTGGCTTTCTAAATGTTCCTTCACTTAATACCCACATAAGATACTGAGCGATCCAGTCTCTTATATATGGGAATGCAGCAAATGCAGTAGCACATTCTAAGATTCTTGGAACACCATCTTTACCATAAGCAACATCACATGCCCAATATTCAGCTTTTGCTGCTTTAGATACTTTTACTGCTAGATCAAGAACAGATTTTGGTACATCTACGTAGTCCATAGAACCACCTTGAGATGTATTTGTTAACCATTCACCCTCTGGGGCTCTTCTCCAGAATGCACACACTGGCTTATGACCGATAAGCATAACTCTAATATCTGCTTCCATAGGTACAAAATCTTGCATATACATTGGATGGTATTTTTTCTCTTGGAATAGATCAACAGCTTCTTGTTCATTATCTACTTTATGAACAAAGTATCCACCATAATTTGATGGACCATAAGATTTTTTTACAATTTTAGGATATTCACATCTTTTTAGGAATTTATAGGCATTTGCTCTATTGTAATAGATGTATGTTTTTGGGATTGGAAGATCATATTTCCAAGCAAATCTTGTAACATTTTCCTTTGATTTATTTGAAAATTGAGTATCTAGTGTAGGTACAAATCTTACATGAGGAAGTTCTCTAGCAATCTCTCTAAAAGTTTCATATGCTGTTGCTGGGATATTACCAATTAAAACATCAATCTTTTTTCTTTTAACCTCTTTGATAAATCTATCTTTATCATCTCCCCAGTGGTAAGTTACTGTTTCAATTTTGTTTGGCCAACCTTTAAAGTTTGAGTGGTCAAAAAATCTTAATACATAATCTAAATATAAAAAACCTAGTTTTGGTAAATCTTTATTCTTTAATCCCATTTTATTATCCTTTTGTAAAATTATTTTGCTGTTTTTCTATCGATTAGATCTACAATAAGATCGATTTTTTTGTCGTTGAAATCTAGTCCCATCTTCTCTTGTTCTGGTGTTGCAAATGCTGGAATACCATTTACTTCTAGAATCACATATTCCTCTTTTTCTTGATCATAGATGATATCAACACCACCTATATCAACACCACAAGCCTCACAAGCACGGATTGCAATATCAATAATCTCATCATTTGGTTCTCTCATAAATACAGAACCACCACTTGTAATATTTGTTCGCCAGTCAGCACCACCAGCTTTTCTACCATAGCAACTTACAAATTGACCATCAACTATATCAACTCTAAAGTCTGTATTGTCATATTTGATAAATTTTTCTACATAGAAGTATCTTAAATCCATTTGATTTAGAAATGGCATAAGCATATCAAGATTTGCTTCGTTTTCAATTTTTGTAAGACCAACTCCACCCCAACCATCAGTTGGTTTATAAACCATTTTATCCCATTTTTTAATGATCTTTTTAAGTTGATGACCATCATCTCTATGACAAAGTTTATAGTCTGCAGTCTGGATACCATGGTTTCTTAATACAAATGATGTATGAAATTTATCTTCAGTTAGTGCAAATGAGTCATATGAGTTAATCATAGGGATTACTCTATTTAATGCTTGGTATAGATACATTTGGTATTGTGTTTGTTCCCCTGCATTGTAAGAGAAAAATAGATCAAGGTTATTAAGTTTATGATTTTTATCACACCCTTCACTTTGACAAATAATTTTTCCATTTTTTGCAATAGCATGACGAAGGTTTAGACCAGGGATAGTATCAATATCCCTGTCTTTTAGTTTTTTAATCATCTTTTTTTGGATGATATCTCCACCACCATTTTGATATAACCACATACCAATTGTTCTTTTACTGTTTTTTCCCATTATAATTTGCCCCCTTGTATTGAAGTTAAAATATCTGTCATCATCTCTATCCTTTGAGTGAAACTTGATTTTGATGCTCTTTCGGCAATCGTATGATCTCCATCTCCAAATGGACCAAATCCATCTAGTGTCATGACATCACAAGATGCAACATGATTTGCATCACTTACTCCACCACGTTGTTCAGTAGTAATAGTTTGATTAGTGATAGTTTCGATCTTTTTTAAGAATTCTAATTGGGAACTATTTGGTTCCATAACATCTCTTTGAATTAATCCATTTAAAGTTGATTTTGTACCTTCAACATAAGAGGTATTAGTGATTTTTTCAAGTGCTTCTAAAAGTCTATCTCTTTCAGAGTTTTTTGTATACCTAATCTCAAGAAGTAGTTCACATTTTGGTGAGATTGTATTTGCTCCAATACCACCTGTGATTTTACCTACATTTACAGTTGTTCCTATATCTAGATTGGTAAGTTTTGTAAGCTCTTGGAGTTTATAACTAGCTTCAAGGTTTGCATTTATTCCATCTTTATATCTTACACCAGCGTGAGCTGCTTTTCCTTCAATAGAGATAGTATATGTACCTACACCTTTTCTGCCAGTTACAACTTCAAGGTTTTCACCTGCTGCTTCAAATACAAAACAATAATCATAATTTTGTGCAAGTTCAAGTGTGACAAATTTTGAATCATCACTTCCTGTTTCTTCATCTGAAACTAAAAGAAAATCGATGTTATTGATTGATTGATTTTGATTATAAAGGTTTCGTAGAGATTCAAGGGCGACAATATTTCCACCTTTCATATCACAAACACCAGGGCCATAGATCCACTCTTGATCTTCTCTAAAACCTTCAAATACACCAAAAGGAAAAACAGTATCATTATGACCTAGTAAAAGTACTTTTGGTTGATTTTCAATTTTAGGGGTAGTAAAAAGGAGATGGTCTCCAATAAGGTCTCTTTGATATCTTGTAGTTTCAAATCCAAGAGTTTCTAACCACTCTTGCATTTGAAGGCCAACTTTATCAACTCCATCTTTATTATGTGTGTAGGAGTTGATTTCAACAATTTGCTTTAGATCATGAAGGTACTGCACTACCGGATCCTTTATTTAGTTTTAAAATAATAACTTTTGTTGGTAACTGTTTAATTACAGTTATCGTCTAGCCTCTTTTTTTACCAGCAATAATATGTCTTAATGCATTTAGTTTAATGAAACCTTCTGCATCTTTTTGGTTGTATACTTCATCTTCTTCAAAAGTTGAATGCTCTTCAGAGTATAGAGACATATCAGATTCTCTACCTACTACAGTTACATTACCTTTATAAAGTTTTAGTCTTACATTACCTTGAACATATTTTTGAGTATTATCGATTGCTGCTTGTAACATCTCTCTTTCTGGTGAGAACCAGTATCCTTGATAGATTAACTTTGCATATCTTGGCATTAATTCATCTTTTAAGTGAGCTGCTTCTCTATCTAAACAGATAGATTCAATTGCTCTATGTGCTTTAAGCATGATTGTTCCACCTGGAGTTTCGTAACAACCTCTAGCTTTCATACCAACATATCTGTTTTCAACAATATCTAATCTTCCAATACCATGTTTGTTTCCATAGTCATTTAAAGTCTTTAAAATAGTTGCTGGTGACATATCTTCACCATTGATAGAAATTGGATCACCATTTTTATAAGCAATAGTAATATACTCAGCTTCATCTGGAGCCTCTTCAGGTGAAACAGTCCATAACCACATAGAATCTTCTGGCTCATTCATAGGATTTTCTAAGTGAAGTCCCTCATAAGAGATATGAAGTAAGTTTGCATCCATTGAGTATGGAGATACTACAGGATTACCATTTTCATCAACATGTTTTGCATCAATAGAGATTCCATGCTCTCTTGCATATGCAAGTAGCTTTTCTCTAGAGTTTAGATCCCATTCTCTCCATGGAGCAATTACAGTGATATCTGGATTTAATCCTAAGTAACCAAGTTCAAATCTTACTTGATCATTTCCTTTTCCTGTAGCTCCATGTGATACAGCATCTGCACCCATTTTATTTGCAATTTCAATTTGCTTTTTAGCAATTAAAGGTCTTGCAATAGATGTACCTAGTAGATACTCACCTTCATAGATTGTGTTTGCTCTGAACATTGGGAATACATAGTCTTTTACAAACTCTTCTTTAATATCTAAAATAAAAACATTTTCAGGTTTGATTCCATGATCTAGAGCTTTTTGTCTAGCTGGTTCAACCTCTTCACCTTGACCAAGGTCTGCTGTGAATGTAATCACCTCTGCATTGTACTCTTCTTGTAGCCATTTTAAAATAATTGATGTGTCTAAACCACCACTATAAGCTAATACTACTTTTTTAACTTCTTTTTTGCTCAATTTAAATTCTCCATAATTTATTAACAGCCTTTATTTTAACTAAGATTAGATATAATCTAGGTTAATAAAACTAAATTTATATACTATAACTAAAGGCTTTATATGATCGTAGATATCAACTTACCAGATTGCAATTACCAAATCACAATTGACCAACTTCAAAAAATTACTATTGATACGAAAGTGGTTGTTGTTACAAATCCTACGGTAAGTGGATATCATTTGGATTACTTACTTTCAAATGTTGAAGCAAAAGAGATTAGTGTAGTAACTATCCCTGATGGTGAGCAATATAAAAATATGACAACAATTGATCAGATACTTGATCACTGTTTTGAGCATAAATTAAATAGAAAATCAACTCTAATTGCATTTGGTGGTGGTGTGATTGGTGATATGACAGGTTTTGCTGCAAGTATCTATCAAAGAGGGATTAACTTTATCCAAGTACCTACAACACTATTAAGTCAAGTAGATGCAAGTGTAGGTGGAAAAACAGGTATCAATAATAAATATGGTAAAAATCTTGTAGGTGCATTTCATCAACCAATAGCAGTACATATTGATCCACATTTTTTAACTACACTACCACAAAGAGAATTTGGAGCAGGGGTTGCAGAGATAGTAAAAATGGCTGTATGTTTCAATAAAGACTTTTTCCAATGGCTAGAGGAAAATGATCTAAGAGATGATGAAAATATCAAAATAGCTATCCAAAAATCTGTAGAAACAAAAGCACATGTAGTGAACCAAGATGAGAAAGAAAATGGTATACGAGCAGCATTAAATTATGGACATACATTTGGTCATGTGATTGAAAATGAGACAAATTACGATACATACTTACATGGGGAAGCTGTAGGTATTGGTATATGTATGGCAAATGATGTAGCAGTACAACAAAATCTTATCACACAAGATGAAGCTAATAGAATTAAAACAGTATTAGAAAAATATGATATTCCGACTACATACACTATTAAAGATGTTGAAGATTTCTATGAGCATTTCTTCTTAGATAAAAAATCATTAGATAACAAGATTAAATTTATATTACCAAAAGGTATAGGTGATTGTATCATCACTTCAGATATCTCTAAAGATGATGTAATAGCTGTATTAAAGGAGTTCTAATGTTAAGAGTTTTATTAGTAACTATCCTTTGTGTTGTAAGTTTAACAGCAGCCACTAACAATAAAGAGTTAACTAAAGAAGATGTTGTAAATTTAAGTAATTATCAAAGTGAATTAAAAGATTTAAATGAAGAACTAAGTGAAAATATTTGGATTAAAAGATATAACAACTATTTAACGTATAGATCGATTGAAACAGAACTTGCAAAAATTAAAAAAGATGCTAAAAAGTATGGAAACTGGAAAGGTGAAAAGTGGCAAGAGAAATCTTACCAACTAAAAAATAAGGTAAAAATTAAAGAGAATGAGCTTGAATTAATGAGTGAATATAAAGATTCACCTATTGGAAATAAAATCAAACCTCATGAAATTAACAAAATACCAGAAGTTACAAATCCATTTGCAATTATTGAAGCACTATCATATATAGAGTTACTTGAAGATGAAAAAGAACAATATGCTGATGTAAATAAACAGTTAATAGCGACACTTGCCCAATTAAAGAAAAAAGAATCACTTTTAGAGAATATGATAAATATTAAAAAGGTTAAAGAGGCTCAAGAAGAGTTAAAGCTATTAAAAAGTGCATTAAAAGACTTTAATATGGTTGTAGATATTGTTTCTACAACTCAAGGGGTATATAGTAAAAAGATTGAACAGCTTATTATTGAAGTTGATCAGCTTGTAAATGATGAGATATTTAGAACAGCACAAATTTTATTTGTTGTAATTGTTTTATTTGCTATATCAATTGGACTAAAAGTTGTTTCAAAAAAATATGTAAGAGATGATGATCAACACTATACGACAAATAAAATTATTAATTTTGTTGTAATTGTTTTATCTTTATTTATAGTACTTTTCTCATATATTGATAATGCATCATATTTAGTAACATTCCTTGGATTTGCATCTGCTGGTATTGCTATTGCTTTAAAAGATTGGTTTATGTCTTTATTTGGATGGATGGCTATTATGACAAGCGGAGCTATTCATGTAGGTGATAGAATCAAGGTGAGAAAAGATGGTACAGAAGTAGTAGGAGATGTACTTGATATTTCATTATTTAAAATCTCTATTAGAGAAGATGTAACACTTACAACATATATGCATAATAGAAGAGCAGGAAGAGTGTTCTTTATCCCAAATAACTATATTTTTACAGACCTGATTTCAAATTATACATATAGTGATTTAAGAACAGTATGGGATGGAGTAGATGTATATATTACATTTGACTCAAACCATAAAAAAGCTGTAGAGATTGCTAAAAAAATTGCAGAAAAACACTCTCATGGATATACTGAGCTTGCTAAGAAAAGACTTCAAAAGATGAAAGAGAAGTATGTATTAAGAACAGTAAATCCAGAGCCAAGAATTTTTACTATGGTAGAGCCTTATGGTATTGTAGTAACTACTTGGTTCCAAACAAACTCATATGCTACTTTACCACTTAGAAGTAAAGTAAGTATGGATATTTTAGATGCGTACAATAAAGCTGATGATATTACTATTGCATACCCAACACAAACATTAAGAGTTTCAACTACTCAGATGAATGCCGAGTCTATGCTTCCAGGTACAAATCCTCATACACCTACATCTGGATTATTTGATGGTCCAGTTCAGTAAGCCAAAAGTATATTTTAAAACATTTGGGTGTCGAACAAATGTGTTTGATACTCAAGTGATGATGAATCAACTACAAGACTTTGATGTAACACTAGATGAAAAAGAAGCAAATATTGTAGTGATTAATTCATGTACAGTTACAAATAGTGCTGATTCAACTGCAAGAGGTTATATAAATCATCTTAACAAACTACCTAAAAAACCAAGAGTGGTATTTACAGGATGTGGTGTATGGACAAAAGGTGAAGATCTTTTTGAAAATAAAAAGGTTGATGCTCTGTTTGGTCATAGTGAAAAAGAGAAGATTAATAGTTTACTAAAAAATGAAGAGAGATTTTTTGAAGCTGGTGATCTAAAACATATTGATGACACTATCATAGAAGATATGGTAGGGAAAAGTAGGGCTTTTATCAAAATACAAGAGGGATGTGACTTTAGATGTAGTTATTGTATTATTCCATTTGTAAGAGGAGACTCACGAAGTTATAGTGAAGATAAGATTTTAGAACAGATTTCTTTACTTGCATCAAATGGTTTTGGTGAATTTATCTTAACTGGTACAAATCTTGGATCATATGGTAAAGGTATAGAAGGTAAAGATGGACTAGCAACACTACTTCAAAAGATATCAATGATAAGAGGGGTGAGAAGAGTAAGACTAGGAAGTGTAGAACCTATTCAAATTACAGATCAGTTTAAAGAGCTATTAGATGAACCATGGATGGCAAAACATCTTCATATTGCACTACAGCATACAACAAAAGATATGTTAAACCTTATGAATAGAAGAAATAAACTTAAAAGTGATCTAGAACTGTTTGAGCATATAGCCGACAAAGGCTATGCATTAGGTACAGACTTTATAGTTGGACATCCTGGTGAAACTGATGCTATATGGAAAGATGCAGTGGAAAACCTACAAAAGTTCCCTTTAACTCATGTCCATGCTTTTACATACAGTAAAAGAGATGGCACACCAAGTGCTGTTATGAAAAATGAAGTAAATGGTACAGTAGCTAAACAAAGACATAATGAACTAGTAAAAATTATTGAAGAGAAAAATAAACTTTTCAGGGAAGATAAAAAACCTTTAGAGGTTTTAGTAGAATCAAAAAAAGATAATAGTGATGATATTTATATTGGATATGATCAATTTTTCAATAAAGTTGAGGTTTCAAGTTCTGAAGATTTAGTAGCTAACTGGATATATTTAGAAGATTATGATGTAGTTGGAGATATCAATGTTTCAAGATTCAAATAACAATAACAAAAATCAACAAAATACAGTGCAACTTATGGCACTATCTGCAATAGTAATTACTATACTTTTAGTTTATGTATTATTCAAAGATAATACTCAATCATTTGAAAGTGGTAATTATATGGTAGGACTTGCAATACTAGCTTTAATGTTAGCCTTTGCATTTAGATTAAAACAAAAAAATCCAAAACAGTATCAAGAGTCTTTAAAAAGATTAAATGAGATGAAAAATCCAATGGTTAAAGAAAAATCTAAAACTATTTCAACACCTACAGATACAACAACATCAATAGACCCAACTACTACAAATGTGACATTTGATGATATAGCAGGTATTGATGAGGTAAAAAGTGAATTAATTCAAATAGTGGACTTTTTAAATAAACCAGAAAAATATTTAAAGCATAATATATCATTACCTAAAGGGGTACTTTTAGTTGGACCTCCTGGTGTTGGTAAAACGATGATTGCAAAAGCTGTAGCAAATGAAGCAGATGTTCCATTTTACTACCAAAGTGGAGCTAGTTTTGTACATATATATGTAGGTATGGGTGCTAAAAAAGTAAGAGAACTTTTTGCCGTTGCGAAAGCTCATTCACCTTCTATCGTATTTATCGATGAGATTGATGCCATAGGAAAAACGAGAGGTGTAGCTGGAAATGATGAAAGAGAAGCAACACTAAATGAACTTCTTACTCAAATGGATGGATTTGATGATAAAAGTACAGTGATGGTTATAGCTGCTACAAATAAAGTAGAGCTTCTTGATGAGGCACTTTTAAGAGCTGGAAGATTTGATAGAAGAGTGTTTGTTCAAAAGCCTACAAAAGAGGGAAGAATTGAAATATTACAAAAAACTTTGATAAATAGAAACTATAAGTTTGATGTAGAAAAATTAGCATCTGATACAGCTGGATTCAATAGTGCGGCACTTGTAACTATCATCAATGAGGCATTGCTTAATATGGTACAAAGAGGTGGAGTGAGTATCTTAGATGAAGATATAGAGATTGCTAAGAAGAAAATCCAATTTGGTAAAAAACAAATTACAATTTTAAATAGTGAACAAAAAGATATCCTAGCAACTTATCAAGCTACAAAAGCATTTGCTACAAGAAAAAAAGTGATGTTATTTGATGAAGGGATATCTTTTGAAGATCTAATCTATCCATCAAAAATTCAACTTCAACAACAAATATTTGCACTACTTTCAGGAAGTGCAGGGGTATCGATACTTAAAAATAGTGAACATGTTGTATTTGAAAGTGAAGTAAATGAAGCATATAAAATTGCTGATGATATAGTAAATAGATACAAACTTTCAACAGCAACAGTAGATGCTATCATCCAAGAGACAAAACTACTTTTAAATCAGATGATCACTCAAAACAAGCAAGAGATTTTAGATCTAAAAGAGAAACTTCTAAAGGATGAAGTTGTATTTTAGTGGATTTTCTTTAGAGGGTGAAAAAGAGCTTTTTAAAGACTATTTGGAAGAAACTGATTTTACTGTAAGTGGTTTTAGTTTTGGTGCCCAAAAAGCTTTTGAGTATGTTTTAAATAGTGAGAAAAGAGTAGATAAACTACAACTATTTTCCCCTGCATTTTTTCAAATAAAAGATAAAAAGTATAAAAGACTTCAATTGATGTTTTTTGGTAAAGACAAAGATCAGTATTGTAAAAACTTTTTAGAAAATGTAAGTAGTGGTTCAAACATAGATTTGGAACCATATTTCAAGCAAGGTAGTCAAACTGAACTTGAAGAATTATTACACTATAATTGGGCCAAAATAGATTTACAAAATGTTGTAAATAAAGGTACAAAAATAGAAGTATTTCTAGGTGCTAGTGATAAAATAATTGATAGTATGGAAGCTTATCAATTTTTTAAAGAGTTTGCTACTGTGTACTATATGAAAAACAAAGGTCATATTCTATGAAAGAGATATTAGATATTGTTGTTGTTACTGGTTTTGTCTTTATACTTTTTATATTTTTAAGAGGTATGAACGAACAACAAGTACAAAAACACAAAGATATGCTAGAAAAAAAAGAAGGAAAGAAAAAGAATGATTAAACCGTTATTAATAGAGATTGCAGTTGAAGAGTTACCAGCGATTCCATTTTTAAAAGAGTTACCAAACATTGAGAAAAAATGGGCTGATATTTTAGAAGCAAATAATTTATTATGTGAGTTTGATTTTTACTATACTCCTAGAAGACTTGTATTTTGGCATAGAGAATTCAAAGTAGCACAAGATGACAAAGTAGTAGAACAACTCGGAGCACCAGTAGCTATTGCATATAAAGATGGAGAACCTACAGGAGCCGCACTTGGATTTGCAAAAAAATGTGGTGTAGATGTGTCTGAACTTCAAATTATTGATAAAGGTAGAGGAGATGTACTTTACTTCAAGCAAGAGGTAAAAGGTAAAGAGTCTAAAGAACTTTTAAATGATATGGTAAATGAATTTATCTCTAAACTAAACTTCGGTAAATCGATGAAGTGGGGAAGTAGACAAGATAGTTTTATTAGACCTATTAGAGGACTTTCAATCGTACTTGGTGAAACTTTAGTTGATGGTGAACTATATGGTGTGAAGTCTGAAAAGGCGAGTTTTGCACATAGAATGGTAAGCTATGATAAGTTTACATTTGATGCTGCTGGAGAGTACTTCGGTAAGCTCGCAGAAAATGGTGTAGTTTTATATCAAGATGATAGAAGAAAAACTATTTTAGAGCAAATGGATGCTTTGGAAAAAGAGAACAATATCTCTATCGAAATAGATCAAGAGCTTTTAGATGAAGTTGTAGCTATCACTGAATACCCTACAGCACTTCTAGGAAACTTTGATGAAGAATTTTTAGAGTTACCAGATGAAGTAATCGTAAACTCTATGAAAGAGC
>CBFHVJ010000035.1:0-230 GCA_965659435.1 uncultured Arcobacteraceae bacterium | reverse complement strand
AAAGATATTTTGCTGTTTATAAAGATGGAAAGATTACAAATAAATTTATCGTAGTATCAAACTCGTATACAAAAGACTTTACACATATTGTAGCTGGAAATGAAAAAGTATTAAGACCAAGACTTGCTGATGGTATGTTCTTCTATAGAAATGATATTCGAAATGGTTTACAAAATGAAGGTCTTAAAAACATCACATTTGTAGAAGGATTAGGTTCTATGTATGATAAA
>CBFHVJ010000034.1:0-12204 GCA_965659435.1 uncultured Arcobacteraceae bacterium | reverse complement strand
AGCAAGTAAAGCTCCAAGATATCCAAGCGTAATTCTAGCTATCCAATGTATAGTGATACCCATACCAACTTTTTTTAATACTGCTGTTTCAAGTGGTAAAGAATGACATATTGCCATAAATGTACCAACTATTGTCCATTCATATCCAGATAGACCAAGCGTAGATGCTACAGCAATACCAGCATAAAGATTAAAAAATATAACACTTGCAAAGCTTAAAGCTACACCAGCAGGAAGATTTAGACTATCTGTAAATGGTTCAAATATAAAAGATATAGAGTCTATAATCCCATAGTATTGTAGTAGATCACTAGCAATACTAAAGGGTACTACAAGTTTAATAATAATCCACGCAGAACGGAAAGATTTTTTTATTGTTTCGTTCATGGTAACAATTTTAGTTAAATTAAAACTATTCGTCTTGTATGATATTGACTTTTTTACCTATTTACATAACAATGAAACTATGAATATCCAATACCTATATACTAAAGATGGTGATCTCTTTGGTGAACTAAAGTTTTTTGAAGAGATATATACAGACTATAAACTACATAGTCATACCAAATTATGCTTGGGTATTGTAGAAGAGGGTAGTGTAGAGATACAATATGAAGATACTAAAAAGATAGTATCAAATAGCATAATAGTATTTAACCCAAATCAACTTCATAAGATGACAAATATAGATGCAAAAAATTATTATGTACTTTTCTTGTCTAATTATACAAATACTATGATAGATCATATTGTAGATTTTTCCAAAGAGTTAAATGATACTTTTCTTATTAGTTGTAAAACACAAGATATAGAAGAGCTACAAAATATTATTCATAAACTTTTTAATACTTATACAATACAGACTAATTTTTCAACTAATAAGTTTGTACAAGATATAGAAAAGTATATCAATGAAAATGATAAACTTACTACAAGTGAGCTAGCAAGTTTACTAGGATACGATAAGTCATATTTTATAAGAGTATTCAAAAAAAATTTTGGTATCACCCCACATGATTACATAATAAATGAAAGAATAGATACCATAAAAAACCAACTTCTTACATCTGAAAACTCTCTATCAGAGCTATCTCAAGACTTAGGTTTTTATGATCAAAGCCATTTAAATAAAAACTTCAAAAAGATCTTTGCAGTAAGTCCTGGAAAATATTTAAAATAAAGAATCTAAATTTAATCTAATAATTTACTATAACCTCTATCAAATCATATTATGATACGATTAAACATTCAAATCACTTGAGGATAATATGGAAACACAAGAACAACAAAACATAGCTATGTTTATAGACTGTGATAATATAAGTGCAAAATATACAGAAAATATATTTGATGATCTATCGCAGTATGGTAAGGTGAACATTAGAAAAGCATATGGAAACTGGAAAGACCCAAAGCTAAAAGGCTGGGAAGAGATATTACAAGATTATAATATCAAACCTATCCAACAGTTTGCCTATACGCAAAATAAAAATGCAAGTGATATTGCAATCGTCATAGATGTCATGGATGCTCTGTATACAAAAGATATAGATGCGATTGCACTTCTTACAAGTGATAGTGATTTTACACCAATTGTAGATCGTGTTTTATCTGATGCTAAAAGTGTATATGGTTATGGAGAAGAGAAAACACCAAAAGCTTTGGTTAATGCTTGTTCACAATTTATATTTATAGAAAAATTCAAAACATTAAATGAAGATGTAATAGAAGAAGATTATAAAAATAGTTATCAAGGTGTAAACTATGATGCTAGAAAAGATAAAAAATTAAAAAGATTTTTAACACAAGCAGTTGATCAAACATCTGGAGAAGATGGATGGGCTGACTTAAAAAATGTAGGTCACTATATCACAAGAAATAGTTCTTTCTCTCCTATTAACTATGGATTTAAAAAACTTGGAAAATTAGTTGATTATCTTGATATGTTTGATGTACAATATATTAATAACAATCTTACAAAACTTATAAGAATTAAAGATTAAAAATAGATAGTTAAATCCATAAGGAATAATGATGGAAAAGATTCAAGAGTTTATTCAAAACAATAAAAAATGGGCCTCAGAGATGGTTCAAAAAGATTCTCACTATTTTATAGACAATATCAAAGAACAACATCCCGAGGTTTTATGGATAGGGTGTTCTGATAGTAGAGTTCCTGCTGAAATCATTGTAGGGGCAAAGCCAGGTGAGATGTTTATCCATAGAAATATTGCAAATCAAGTTCTCGCTACAGACTTTAACTGCCTAAGTGTATTACAGTATGCTGTAACAGTATTGAAAGTAAAACATATTATTATTTGTGGTCATTATGGTTGTGGAGGTATTCAAGCAGCATTGAAAAAACAAAGTCCAAATCTTATGGTAACAAACAAATGGCTTATGAATATTAAAAATATCTATCGTTTATATCAAGATAAGGTTGATTCTTTTCATACTGAAGAGGAGCGATTAAATAAACTTGTAGAATACAATACTATCGAGCAAGTTCATGCTATTTCACATACTTCTGTTGTACAAGAGTCTTGGGATAAAGAGGGTGGTCCACATATTCACGGTTGGGTATATGGTATCTCTGATGGGGTAATAAACCAGCTTATTACACTAGGCCCTGGACATATAATTAATCCAATTTACCAATATGAACCACAAAAATAAAGTACTAAAAAATCTTAATCTAAAAGTAATAGACAATTAGATACCCTCAAAAAATATTATTTTAAAGGGAAATAAATGGCTACAGGAAAAGTATTAAAACTATATATGACACTACCTGATATGATGAGACCAGGATATAGAGAATCATGTAATGATTTTGAATGTGATCCAATGGGGATCATGGGAGATATGAACTATGAAAATGGTTCAGAACATGTACTTCTTTTAGTTTCAAAATCTACATATGATATCATTGAAGAAGCTGATATTGCTATATCAAAAGGTCTTTTAGTAGAGAATATTGAAGTTGATATCGAGATTGATCATCTTAAACCTGGATCGATGATCGAGATTGGCGATACACTATTTGAAGTTACAGGATCGTGTGGTTCTTATAGCTATCTTTATGCTATTGATCCAGAGATTCCTGAGCTTATTGAAGGAAAAAGAGGTATTTTTATCACTCCTTGTGAAGTTGGACGTGTTGAAGTTGGATACGACGTTAATATTGTAAAAGAGGCATAGTTTGAAAGTAGTAGGTTTAGGGGTAGACTATAGTAATATCTGTAAAAACTACAATACAGCATATTTAGATAGAGACAACAATGATCCAGATACTACAAAGTGTATGAAAACTGTATTAGCTTGGATGGATCAATTTCTAGCTGATATTCAAAATAAATTTGGATTTAAAATCTTTCAGCTTCATAATTCTATACCTTTAGAGTCAAAAGAGATAGCTTCAAAAAGATTTCTTTTTTATTCACTAGAAAAAGGTGTAACGATTCAAAATTTTGTATTACAAAAAGATTCATCTGGATATGCAGACTTAGTACAATGGTCGTCACAAAATGAAGATAGTTTACTTATTCAAAATGATGAAGAGGGTGAAGGGTTTTATATTTATTGTGATGAAAATTCAAAAATTCATCAATGGTTACAGGAGAGATTATCTGATTTTACTCTAGATGAGGTTCCTTTTAATATTAAGTATTAGTTATAGTTATTTCTTATACTTATATAAATATTGTTATTTAGTCTGTAAAGTTAAATGCCTAAATAACAATTTACCAATACAATTATCATTACTTTTTATTATAGAAGGAGAAAGTAATGGAAGCACTTACACTTATTATTCCAATCGGAGTTATATTATCATTGGTATTTTTCTTAGCATTTGAGCAAAGAGCAATCAAAGCAAATAAACAAGCAGCAATTGTAACAGGTGAGATACCCATGTATGATATTGAAGATAAACTAAAACAATATGATACGATGAACAATACAGGACTGTTTGCAGTTGTGGCATATATCACGACTTTAGTGATTGCAATTCTTTCATATGATCCATCTTATGGTTTGATTCATGCACTAGTATATATTTTTGCTACAACGTTTATTGGTTCGTTGGTTATCTTTGCTATGAAATTTAAAATGAGTTTATTAGTAAAAGTATTTGCTTCATTCCTTTATGGTGCAGCACATATAATTGGATCTACTTTAGCTTTTATTACAAGCTATTTAATAGTTTAAAATTAATTTATCATAGAGTAACTATTAGTAGTTTAATAGTTGCTCTATCTCTTCATCACTAAATCCAGCAGCCTTTCTAGCTTCTACATTTAGATGCCTATTTGTTTTAAATGAATTTGGGTGGACACTATTTACTATTTTAAAGTAGTCACAACTAAAGTTCTCTTTTTGACTACATCCATACTTATACCACCTATCACCTTTTTTGACATGATCTACCTCTTCGTCAAGAATAACTTGTAAAAGGTCGATTATTTTTTGAGTATTTGGTATCTTTTTTAGTTTTTCTATCATCATCACATTTGCATCAAGACCGTTTGCTTCCATATACCGAGGAATAAGAGCCATGCGAGGAATTAGCTTGAGAGTTTTCATACAAGCATCAAAAAGTCCTTGATGGACAACTATATCACTATAGTTCATCCCATATGACTCTAAGACTTCTACTATCATTTTAAAGTGTCGTATCTCATCATCTGCAACAACCATCCAATCTTGGTAAAACTCAATTGGCATATCTTGAAATCTATAACAAGCATCAAGTGCAAGATCAATAGCACTATATTCTATATGTGCTATAGCATGAAGTAGGGTAGCTTTCCCCTCATCATTTTGGAGGTTTCTTTTATTTGGAACTTTTTTAGCATCTACAATTGTACAAAATTGATGATAGGATGGTTTCTCAAAAACTTCAATATTTTCTGTAGGTTCAAATGAAAGTTGATCATTTTTGAATTTTTCATAAACAAAATTAAAAGTTTTTATTTTCTCATCAGGAGTAGGTGCAGTTAGTATTTTATATACATTATTAAAGAAATTATTCATATAAAATTGTATCATAATTTCCTATTGGCTAAAATTTACTAAAGAGGAGAGAATATGAATAAAAAATTATTATTGGCACTTGTATTTACAACAACAGTATCTTTTGCTGCTACACCACCTAAAATGGGTTGTATATTAGCACAGCAAGGTGAAGTATTATTAGATTGGACTAAAGAAAATGGTCAATTAAAACCAATAGAAGGTGTACTTTATAATCCTATAAAAGTAGAAGGTAGTAATTTTAGAAAGATTATAGTTGGTTCAAAGATACAATGGAAAACAAAAGATGATAAAAATATCATTGTTAAATTTACTGATATTAAAGCAGATAAAAGAGTTAAAGGGCAAGCAAGAACTGGAAATATCAAAGGTGAATTTTTAATAGGTGAACAGAAGAAGAATTTAAATTTTCAATATAGTTTTGCAAATGATCTTATGGAAGCAAAGTCATCAGTTGACTATTTACAATATAAGGCTTTGAATTTTAAGATGAAAATTAAAGCTATTTTATGTGCTGTACCTAAAAAAGAGAAATAAAAAAGGTCAGATGGAAAACCATCTGACCTTTTTAAAAACTTATCTAACTATTATAAAAATGGGTTAGCGTAAAGTGCGATTAATGCAATTACAAGTGTATAGATAACTTGTGCTTCGATCATTGCTAATGCAATGAACATAGTAGTCATTAATTTTCCACCTAAACCTGGGTTTCTAGCAGTACCAGCGATTGTTGCAGCAGCAGTGTTACCCATACCGATAGCACCACCCATTGCAGCGATACCAAGACCAATACCTGCAGCTAATACAGAGTATGCTTGAATCATTGAAGTACCTTCAGCAGAGTGACCAGAAGCGAATGCAGCAGAAGCTACAGCTAATAACATAAGAACGATTTTTTTCATTCGAATTCCTTTTTAAAAATATAAATACAAAATGAGTTCGGCTTGCGTATCCCTACTTTACATCTTGTTCGAGCACATTATATATAAAAAATATTTAAAAATTGTTTAAATAGTAATCCATCTAATGGGATATTTGGTACAATTTTCATAATAAAAGAAAAGGAAAAATGTGAATAATATTCAAGCATTACAAAATACACTTCATACAAAAATACCTTTAACAAAATTTATGGATGTTCAAATAGAGAGTTATGATGAAAAATATTTCATAACAAACGCTCCTCTAGAACCTAATATAAATGATAAGGGAACAGCATTTGGTGGAAGTTTAAGTACTATCATGATCATCTCATCTTGGTCGTTATGCAATTTAATCACCAAAGAGTTTGGATATGAAAGTGAAAATATTGTGATATTAAATAACAATACAAATTTTACAGCACCAGTGACAAAAGATTTTAAGTGTATTACAAACAAACCATCAAAAGAGCAGTTAGAGATACTATATCAAAAGATTAAAAGTAAAGGATCTGGATCTATTAAGATAGAGTCATCAATTGTTGAAGATGGTAAAGTTTGTGCAGATTTTGAAGGGGTGTATGTTATAAAATTATAACATCAACCCAGATCGTCTAAACATGTGGTTTTTGGAGGGTTTTCTTTAAAAACTTCCTCTAAAACATAGGGCATTTTATTTTTTAGTTTGTGATTATCAAATGGATGTAAAAATGCTAAACTCTCTTCAGAAAAAGATTCTTGCATACTTTTTCTATATACAAAAGAGATCTTTTTTTGCATTTGTTTGCACTTATCATAAATTGTTTGAGCATATTCATGAATATAAGTAAACTCTTTTCTATTTATCTTATTTCCCCATGAAAAAAATACAAACTTACCATTGATATGGAAATTGTTCAGATCAGTATAATTCATATCTTTATCAAAAACTGTTAATTGGTTTGTGTTTAGTTTCTCTATATCTTCATTGAAAGATACAAGGTTTTCAGATTTATCAATATAAGCTGTATTTAGATTAAATAAAAATCGTACTTGTACAATTTTCCCTGGATATTGTTTGATCTTTTGTTTAAATAGTGTCATCTCTTTTTCTATTTTTAGATTATGAAACTCTCCATCAAACTCAAAACCTTGTTTTGTTAAAGTTAGTTTTTCATCAAATCCTTGAGGATAATAAAATGGGTTATACATAAATATTGTACCTGCGATATTTTTCTTTCTATCTTTTTGTGATTTGATTAGTTTTTCAAACTCTTGAGGTGTTAACTCTTCGTCTTCTTGATTGAAGTATAAGTAGCTTTCTACTAAAAATTCTTTATCAAATCTAGTATCATATTTTCCAAAAAATTGCATGTTTTATTTCCCTAAAAGTATATTTTTTATTTTTGGATTTTGTAGAGTTTCTCCTCTATACATTTTTAATTGCATAGTTTTAAAATCTATAAAATCTTTTTGTTTATTTTCATAAGCACCAAAGCCATATTCCATAGGAGTATGATCTCTTTTTGAATACCAAGCTTTTGTAGCATCGATCCATTTTGAAGTATCTAAAGTATAAACCCATTGGATAAATTGATCTTGATTTTCTTTATTTTGAAGCCACAAAATCATACATCCTGGATCATCAAAGAACCAAGTTTTCCCATCCTCTTTAGATACAACTTCACATGCATATTTTGTACTTGCAATAGTCATTGCACATTGAGTGTCATTATATTTATTTGGTGTGATTGGAATTGCTTGGTGTGTATGATTGTCTTTTACAACTGTTATAGTTGATTGAGTTGAAGAAAGTGATAAAAATATAACAACAACTGTACTTAAGATGATTCCAATTGTTATAATATTTTTAATCATAAAAAGGGGAAGATATTAAGCTTCTACAGCTTCCTCTTCAACTTCTTTGTAGATTACTCTACCACATTGTGGACAAGTAACAATCTCTTCAGATTGAGATACAGCAGTATATGTTCTATCACTAATTTTCATGAAACAACCATAACATGCTTGCTTTTTTACAGGTACAACAGCAGTGTCTCCTGCCCATCTTTTAACTTTTTGGTAGAAAGATAAGATAGTTGTATCAACAGTTGTGATAATTTGATCTCTTTGTTCAGCGATTACAGCTCTTTGCTCATCTAATACAGCAATCTCTTTATTGATATTTTCTTCTAACTCTTTTACAGTCTCTTCTTCTTCTGCAAGTTGAGCTTTTAAATCAACTAGTTCAGATTCTTTTAACTCGATGATATTATCTAGTCTTGTAATCTCTTCATTTGTAAATGAGATTTGTTCTCTAGCGATCTCTTCTTCTAATTGTAAAGCTTTAGCTTCTTTTTGAGTTGAGATGTTAGTTGTTTTTTCACTGATATCTTCTAATTTAGATCTTAATTCATCTAAATGGATATTATTTTTAACTTTTTTTGATGAAGCTTCTTCGATTGCTACGTATCTATTTTCTACTTCAGTTTTTAATTTGTTTGCTTGAGCCGTGAATACTGCAAGTTTTTCATTTTGTGCATCGATCTTCGGTCCAAACGAGCTAATTTGGCTATCAAATTTTGAGATTTTGATTAGTTGCTCTAACGATTTATTCAATTTAATTTCCTTGTGAACATATGAATGGGTTTTTTGAAGTTGCAATTATAGCCTTTAAAGGCTTGTTTTTCAAATTTTTTGGCAATATTCCCATAATTAGGGAGCTAAAGTGATGCTCACTTTCATAGTGTCCGATGTCAATTAAGCTAATGTTTCTAGCTTTAGCTTCCATAGCATCATGATATTTTATGTCACCAGTTAAAAAACAATCAGCATCAATCTTTGAAATTAAAGACATACCACTTCCTGTTGTGATTGCAATCTTTTGTACTTTGTCATGACATTGAACAGTTTTTGGATACTGAAGGTTTAATTTAGTTTCTAGATGATTTTGAAGTTGTTCAAAACTCATATTTACATCTGCATAACAGATAAAATCATCCCCACAAGATACATCAAATCCTAAAATATCACTTGCTACATGTTTATTTAGATGCGTTTTGTCAATATTTGTATGCATTGAGATAAGTGTAATATCTTTTTTGATTAAAGTTCGTAATATTTTTGTAGAGTAACTATCAAAGTTTACAGTTTTAAGTGGTGAAAAAATAAGAGGATGGTGTGTAATCACAAGAGAATTTGATGGTAAACTATCAACAAGTTCTATATCTAAATCTAAACTAATATAGATATTCTCTACCTCTTGATCAAAACTACCAACTATTAGGCCACTGTTGTCCCATTTTTCTTGAAGTTCAAATGGTGAAATTTCATTTAGCATTTCATATATATCTTGAATCTTATGCAAAAAAGTCCTTTTTTCTTATGAAGTTTTGTTTAACGATTATATCATAAGTTTTTGGATACCATACCTGTCATAAAATAAAAGAAAAGAAGAGTATGGATTCAGTATACAGTATAAATATAGAAAGATCGGTTTTAAGCTCAATTATCTTTGATCAAGAGATTATTGAAGATATATTAGGGATACTAAAACCAGCAGATTTTTACCACCCAGCACATCAAAAAATATTTGATGTTATGGAAAAGCTTAACCATGAAGATATGCCTATTGATGAAGAGTTTATTAGAAAAAGATTAAAAGGGAAAGATATAGATGATTCTATTTTTCTTGAGATCCTTTCTTCAAACCCTATTGCAAATATCATGGCATATGTCAAAGAGATTAAAGATGGAGCAGTTAAAAGAGAATTAGCATCTTTAGCACATACGATTGCTAAAGAGGTTGAAGATGATGAAAAAACAGCTGTTCAATCTGTAGATACTGTACAAAATGCTCTTTATAAAATCACAACAGATTCAGCTTCTAGTGAATTAAAAGATATGGAATCTATTAATCTTGAAACATTAGAACATATCAAGGCGATGAAAGAGAGAGGAGATTCATATCTTATTGGAGAGACTACAGGATTTATCTCACTAGATAAAAGAACTACAGGATTTAATGGCGGAGATCTAGTAATTATTGCAGCGAGGCCTGCTATGGGAAAAACAGCACTTGTACTAAATATGGCACTTAGAAATATTGAAGCTGGAAAAGGTGTAGTTGTATTTTCTCTAGAGATGCCTTCATCTCAATTGATGTTAAGACTACTTGCAGCTAAAACTTCTATCCCCTTACAAGATCTTAGAAAAGGTAGTATGAATGATCAGCAGTGGTCAAACCTAACGGCTGCATTTGATGATTTAAATAGTAAAAAACTTTGGGTTGATGATGGTGGTAGTGTAAATATCAATCAACTTAGAGCAAGGGTAAGAAAACTAGCTCAAAATAAAGATAATAATGTGTCAATGATTATTATTGATTACCTTCAACTTATGCAGGGAACTGGAAACAAAGATAGACATCAAGAGGTATCTGAAATTTCAAGGGGTCTAAAGATGCTTGCAAGGGAGATCGATATTCCTATTATTGCACTATCACAGTTAAACAGGGGACTTGAATCAAGACCAGATAAAAGACCTATGTTAAGTGATCTTAGAGAGTCTGGAGCTATTGAGCAAGATGCTGATATCATTATGTTTGTATATAGAGATGATGTATATAAAGAGAGAGATGAAGCTAGAAAAGAGAAAGAGGCAAAAGATAGAGGGGAACAATATGTAAGTACCTTTGTTAATAAGCCTGAAGAGGATGCTGAATTAATTATAGGTAAACAAAGAAATGGACCTATTGGTACAGTTAAATTAGTATTTCAAAAACAATACACAAGATTTGTTGATAAAGAGCAGGGTATTGATCCAGTTGAAACTGTATATGAAACACAAATGGATACAGAGCATGAAACGAAGATTGATATCGATATGCCACAGGTTTTATAGGATAAAAGGGATTTAGAAATAGATGGTAGAACTAAGTAAAAAATTAACAACAAAAATTGGTAGAACAAATGCAGAATATGGACTAATAAAAGAAGGTGATAAGATCTTAATTGGATTTAGTGGTGGAAAAGATTCCCTTACTTTAATTCATGCATTAAATAGAATGCAAAAAGTTGCCCCTTTTAAATTTGAATTTAAAGCTGTAACTATCACTTATGGTATGGAAGGTGAAAATGTTCAGTTTTTAAGTGATCATTGTAAAGAATATGGAATTAACCATGAAATTGTTGATACCGATATATTTGATATCTCTGTTGAAAAAGTGAGAAAAAACTCTTCCCTTTGTAGCTTGATCTCTCGAATGAGAAGAGGGTATTTATATACGCATGCTCTTGATAATGGATTTAATAAATTAGCACTTGGGCACCATCTTGATGACTCTATGGAAAGTTTCTTTATGAACTTTTTTTACAATGGAGCTATGAGAGCCATGCCACCAGTTTATAAAGCTGAAAATGGTTTAATGGTAATTCGACCACTTATTTTCTGTAGAGAGAGACAACTAAGAGCATTTGCTACAACAAATGAATTTGATGTGATTGGTGATGAGGGTTGTCCTGGTATGAGATTAAGTGAAAAAGATAGAGAATATATGAAGATGCCACATGCCCGTGCAAATACTAAAAAGCTTCTAGCAAAATTAGAAGAGGAAAATCCTCAAGTATTTGTATCTATGAAAGCAGCATTTAAAAACTTCCATACAAATACATTTTTTGATAAAGACTTCCTAGACGATGAATAAAATAAAACTTCTAATAAGTTCATGCTTACTAGGAGAAAATGTAAAATATAATGGTGGAAACAATCTTCTTTCCACTTTAGATAAACTTCAAGAAAAATTTGAATTATTTACTATATGCCCAGAGGTTTCAGGTGGTATGAGTATCCCTAGAATACCTTGTGAGATAGTATCTACAAATCCACTAGTAGTAAAAAATAAAGATGATCAAGATATGACAAACTATTTTGTTCTTGGATCAAATCAAGCTTTAGATTTAGCAAAAAAGCATAATATAAAATATGCACTATTAAAAGCAAATTCCCCATCGTGTGGAAATCAAAAAGTATATGATGGAACTTTTAGTGGAAATTTAGTTGATGGTGAAGGGGTAACCGTACAATTATTAAAAGAAAATAATGTAGTTGTATTTAATGAAAATGAGGTAGAGAAACTATGTACAGTGATCAATTAAAACATACTATTTTAGAAGTTACTAAAAACTCTATGGAAGATAGGTTAACTGGATCTAATAGTATAAATAAAGAAAAGCTATATGAAAAATATCCAGAGTTTAAAAGTTTTCGTGGA
>CBFHVJ010000033.1:0-12208 GCA_965659435.1 uncultured Arcobacteraceae bacterium | reverse complement strand
TGGTGGACAGCTTTATCCTTTTAGGCTTTTAGTATCACTTGTACAGCCATATATTGCTGGACTTTATCAACATAGTGATAAAACACAAATCTATGTGAATAAAGGTACAGGATATTGGGGACCACCTATGAGACTAGGTACAAGTTGTGAGATTACAAATATAACTTTAAAACCCACCATATAGTGTGAGAACTATAGGGATATAAACTATAGAGAGAATAGTACTTAGAATCACTGTAAAGCTCATCTTCTCAGGTTTTGCTTTTAATAGTACTGCAAGTGTTACAGCATTTCCAGCAAGTGGTACAATAGAAAATAAAAACATCACTTTATAAAGATCTTCATTTAAAAACATTAAGAAGTTTTTGTCTACATATATTGTAGCTAGTACAAATAGTGGCCAAAATAAAAACTTGAGTATAAAAAGAATAGAGATAAATTTAAAGTCTAGATCACTTCCTTTTAGGTTTAATCCAACTAATCCCATACCAATTAGCATCATCCCTAATATTCCATAAGCACCTTTAAATTGATCTGTATAGGCTAGAAGTTCACTAGGGATACCAATCCCTAAGATATTACAAACTACACCAGCTACAAAAGCATAGATAAGAGGTAATCTCATGATCTTTTGTAAAGACTGTTTAACTGTGAAGTTTCCTTTTGCAGTTACATAAAATCCTGTTGTACTTTCATAAAGAAGTGATGCAAGAACTGTAAAAATATAGATATCTGCTAAATATGGTGGAAAAAATATAATTGCAAGTGGAATACCAAAAAATCCAGTATTTCCAGTTCCCCCACTAAAAGCTAGAATATTTCCAGTAGGATCATTCCAGGCTCTATTTCCATAGTATAAAAGGATAAAAGCAATAATCGAACCAGATATATAAAAGAATATTGGTAAAAATAAAATTGAAAGATTGATCTTAACACTAATAGCAGCTGAAAATACAACAATTGGTCCTAGTATATAGATAAGGATATTTGCTACAGATTCTCTAGCTACTTTTAAAAACTTTGTAGCTAAGTATCCAAAGATTATATTTACATAGAGTGGAAAGATTTTTAATAGTATTGTAAAAAATATTGACATATGAGATTATACCATGAATATATAATAATGTTATAACATTAGATAAAAAGTGCTAGTAGAGCATATCGTGAAAACTTTGCGATCACTACAAGAAAGATAAACTTTTTAATATCATATTTTAATACACCAGCAATAAGTGTAATCGAATCACCAATAATTGGTACCCATGAAAGAAGTATCACAAATCCACCATATTTATCAAAATACTTTTTTGTTTTTAAAACTCTTTGCTCTTTGAGATAGTTTTTTTCTACTAGATACTCTTCCCCTTTTAGTCCTATATAGTAGTTGACTATTGAACCAAGTGAATTACCAACAGTTGCTACAGCTAAAAGTATATATAAGTTATATCCTTCAGTGATATTGTAAATAAGTAGGGCTTCACTTCCAAGTGGAAGTAGGGTAGCAGATGCAAAAGCTGTAAAAAAGAGTATAAGGTAAACCATTTGTCTATCTTCTATTGATGAGGTATAGGGAGATAAAGATTATTATTGAACCTAAAATCATATTAAGTGTGAACTCTTCATTTAATAGGAAAATTCCTAAAATAGAAGCACTTATTGGTATAAGGTATGTTACAAGTAATAGTTTCACAGCACCCACACTAAATAGTAATCTAAAGTATATGATATAAGCAATAGCAGTTGAAAATATAGCAAGTAATATTAGGTCTGTAAAATTAAAAAGAGAATCTATAGATGTACTATGAATAGAGTCAAAGAATAAGATGTACATGATAATAGAACTTGCACTTAACATTCCAAATACATTAAAAATCGGATTATAGTCTTTTAAGCGTTTTCCAAACACACCAGCAAAAGCATAAGATACCGCTCCTAAAATTCCAAATATACCAGCTATTTCAAGATTTCCAAATCCTTTTGGAAGTAGTAAAATCACCATCCCTATAAAACCTATGGTAATACCAATAAGTTTGAATTTAGAGATCTTTTCATCTTTGGTTAAAAAGTGGGCAAGTGTAGCTGTGAAAATAGGGGTAGTTGCATTAAATAGTGATGCTAGTGATGCCGTGATAGTTTCTTGAGCATAGGCAAAACTTAAAAATGGAATCACATTATTTAAACAACCCATTACAAAAAACATAGCCCAAAGTTTCAAATCAAAAATAATTTTTATTTTTTGGATAAAAAGTATTAGTAAGATAGCTAATGCAGCAAAAAAGACTCTAAAAAATACAATTTGTTCAACACTAAAATAGACTAATGATGTTTCAATAAAATAAAATGACCCACCCCATAAAATAGAAAGTATAAATAATAGTATCCAGTTATAAAAATTCATTTTAAACCATCAATGAGTTGGTTTTTTACAAAATCCATATAGTGACCATCTTTAGATTCTAGTTCGTTATGAGTTCCCTCTTGAACAATATATCCATCATCAAGTACAAATATTTTATTTGCATTTTTTACTGTACTTAATCTATGTGCAATAGTGATAACAGTTTTATCTTTTAAAATAGGCTCTAATGACTTGAATAGTTTTGCTTCTGTATTTACATCAAGTGCTGAGGTTGACTCATCAAATATCACTACATCTGGATTGGCAATAATCATCCTTGCTATTGAAAGCCTTTGTCTTTGACCACCTGAGAGTCTAATACCATGACGACCTACAATAGTATCAAGTCCATTTTCCATTTTTGAAACGATACCTTTCATTTGGGCAATTTCCAAAGCCTTGTAGATTGTTTCATCATCTATGTTTTCATTTCCCATAGTGATATTAAATCGTAGTGTATTATTAAATAAAATTGGCATTTGTAAGATTAGGAATATTTTTGATCGTAAATTTGATCTATTGATATCTTCTATTTTTATATCATTAAAAAGTATATCACCACTACTTTTTGTATAAAATCCAGAGATGATTTGTGCTAGAGTTGTTTTTCCACTTCCACTAGCACCAATTAAAGCTACTTTATCTTTTGGATGAATTGTAAGTGAAATATCTTTTAATATACTTTTCTCTTTTGTATATCCAAAGCTTACATTTTGAAGTTTGATATCAAAGTCATTTGACTTGATATTTTGTTTTCCATTTGGTTCAGTTTCTAATTCTAATACTTTATTGATTCTCTCTAAAGCCCCTTTTGTAGAAGCAAAAGAATATTGCATCGAAAGGATATCTTGAATAGGTGTCATGATAAACCATATATAACCAAACATAGCAAACATCATACCAATACTAAGATCACTATATACAACCATCAATAATCCAGACGCTCGTATAAGCTCAAATCCTACTAAAAAGATTGTATAAGAAAATTTTTCATATACGACACTTTTGTGTGAATATTCGTTTGAATGTGTTTGAATACTTTGAGCTTTGCTTATAGCTTGATCAAAAAAGTAGTTTTCTTTATTGCTTGCTTTGATTTGTCCAAATAGTTCTAGTGTTTCACCTACATTGTCTTGAAACTTTTCAATAGATTGGTTTTCCTCTTTTTTTAGCTGTTTGATATTTTTTGATATTCTTTTTGTAAGAAGTAAGATAAGAGGTTGGATAATAAGTATCATAACTCCAAGTAAGGGATGGATTAAAACCATCACAACACCAATAGCTAAAAGTGTTATCACAGATGCTACAAACTTTGATGCACTAGTGATGATAAAACTATCTAGTGTATCTACATCTGTAATAAGATTTGCTCCAATAGCACCACTTCCTAAAGTCTCATACTCATTCATAGAGACACTTTGAAGGTGTTTTAGAAGTTTCTCTCTGATTTTAAATGTCACATATTTAGCTAACTTTGTAAATATTTTGATCATCAATGAATTAAATATAAAATATATAAAGCGTAAAAATATTACAGAAAAAGCTACTAATACAATGTAGTAAAAAGGATTACCTGAGCCAAGTAGTTCATTGATATTGTTTACAAAAAAGGCAGGTTTTTCTAGTAGTACTTCATCTACAAGTGCAGGAAGCATCAAAGGGATAGGGATACTAACGAGAACTGCAAATACAGTAACTAGCTGTCCCCAAAGTAAAGTTTTTTTATAGTCTAATAATAGATTCCAAATATATCTAAGTGTAATTTTTTCTTTATTCATATTAGAATTATTATAGCGAGAATTACTTTTATTAGATATCTTAGTTATACCAGCTTGTGATTTTTTCTTGTGCTTGTCTAGTTTTTTCTTGAGGGTTTTCTTTACTATAACCAAAAGTAAGCATCACACAAAGAGGATTAAAACTTATCCCTATATTGACTCAGCTAAGAGAGTGGGGAAATGAAGTAGCTACTATTGATGGTGAGATTTTAGAACCATGTATTAAATAATAATGAAACAGCAAAAAATACTAAAATAGCACTAGAACCTATACTGATCCAATAGGATACCTTTTGTGAGATTCTATGTTTTGATCTATGTACAAAATAGGGCATAAGTGTTATCCAGAAAATAATAGCACTAAAAAGTCCTAAAATAGTAAATGTTGTATCAAGATCTTTACTTGCACTATATCCAGCGACACTCAACCAAAAGGCAATAGTATAAGGATTTATAGCTGTAAGAACTAAACCTTTGAGATAGTTTTTTCCTAAGCCTTTTTTAGAAGTATTAGTAGTTTGAGTATCTATCTTTTTATCTTTACTTTTAAAAATAAGATATGCCATATAAAGTAAAAACATACTTCCAAATATACCTAGTAATGTTGCTATAGTAGGTGAGTTTAAAAATGTTGTTAATCCTAAAAGGATAAGTAGTAGATATAAAATATCTGCACTTAAAGCACCAAAGCCAATTGCTACAGCATTTGGATAGCTTTTAAGTGCAGTATTCATAATAAGTATATTAATTGCTCCTATTGGAACAGCAGCCCCAATTCCAAGTACAAAACCCTCTATAAATGAATGTAGCAATTAATATCTTTTTTATTTTGTAGGGATTGGATAGTTATCAACAACAAAGTCGATATCTTTATCACCTCTACCACTTAAGTTTACTAATATTTTTTCATTTGGATTCTCTTTAGCATATTTCATAGCAAATGCTACAGCGTGTGCTGATTCAAGTGCTGGGATGATACCTTCGTATTGAGATAGTTTATAAAATGCATCGATAGCCTCATCATCATTACAGTGACCAACTTCAGTTCTACCTATCTCACTTAAATATGCATGTTCAGGACCTACAGATGGATAATCAATCCCACTACCAATAGAGTGTACGGGAGCTGGTTCACCATTTTCATCTGAAAGCATGATAGAGTTAAATCCATGCATAACTCCCTCTTTACCATATGTTAAACTAGCACTATGTTCACCTAGCTTATCCCCTTTACCCATAGGTTCAACACCTACTAGCTTTACATCTTCATCATCGATAAATCCACTAAAAATTCCCATGGCATTTGATCCACCACCTACACAAGCAGTTACTACATCTGGTGCACCACCAGCTAGCTCTTCAAATTGTTCTTTTGCTTCAAATCCTACAATAGATTGGAAATCTCTTACCATTTTAGGAAATGGGTGAGGTCCTACAACACTTCCTATACAAAATAGTTGATTCACAGGGTCAGCTACATAAGCACCAAATGCACTATCAACAGCTTCTTTTAAAGTTTGCAGTCCATGAGTAGCTGGAACTACTTTCGCCCCAAGGATTTTCATCCTTACAACATTTGGGTATTCTTTTTTAATATCAACTTCACCCATATGGATCTCACACTCTAGTCCAAAATATGCAGCAGCTGTAGCAAGTGCAACACCATGTTGTCCAGCACCAGTTTCTGCAATAAGCTTTTTCTTACCTAGATATTTTGCAAGTAAACCTTCAGCCATACAGTGGTTTAGTTTGTGTGCACCCATATGATTTAGATCTTCTCTTTTTAGATATATTTGTCCACCACCAATATGATCACTTAAATTTTTACAGTGATATACAGGAGTTGGTCTCCCTTGAAAATGTTTTCTAATATATTGTAACTCTTTTAAATATTCAGGATCTTTTTCAAGTTTTGCATAAGCTTCTCTGATCTCTTTAAAAGGCTCTTCAAGTGGTGGTGGGATAAAAGCACCTCCATATTTTCCAAAGTAACCATTTTCATCTGGCATAGTTTCTAAATATGGTGTTTTATTCATAGTAATCCTTTATGTGAAAAATTAGATATATTCTATCACATTTTTTGTTTTTGAAAGTTGTTTTTAGTCAAAATTATAATAGAAAAAAATTCTAACCCAAAGGGAAACTATGGAAGCAAATATCATCTCAATAGCAGCAGGAAAAACTCAAACTTATGGTAAAAAAGATGAACAGTTTAATAGTGCATATAAGAAAGATCAGTTTTTTAACTATTGTGATGTAGATGATTTAGGACTCATAGAAGATTCCCAGTGTGACAAAAGATATCATGGTGGAGTAGATAAGGCTCTTCATATAGGTTCTTTAAAACATTTTAAAAATTTTGAAAAAAAGTTTGGCTACGAGATGGATAAGCTAGCTATGGGATGTAACATCATTATAGATAATCTTGATGAAGATGATGTTTGTGTAGGAGATATCTATAGTATTGGTGATATAAAAGTTGAAGTATGTCAACCACGACAACCATGCTGGAAAATAGGAGCTCTTTTTGGAAAAGAGGTAAGTAGGTATATTATCAAAGCTTACGCAACAGGATGGTATGTAAGGGTTTTAAATGATGGTATTATTGAGAGTAATGATACTATGAAATTAGAAAGTAGAGTTTCAAATACCACTGTTAAACAATTAAGTAAGTATCTACATAAAGTACCCGAAGATAAAGTTTTAGTAGATCAAGTGTTAAGTATAGAATCACTTGCAGATTCGTATAAAAGGGATTTAGAGGAAAAATCATTTTCATAAGAGTGATTAAACTAAAAATTGATAATGTAAGCTATTAAAGAAAAAAAGGTTTTATATGATTCATTCGGCACTAATGGTTGCAGGGGATAAGATCAAACATCTAGAAAAATTATCATCACTTAAATGTGATATAGCGATGGTAAACTTAGAAGATGGAGTGTTTGATAAAGATGCTGCTAGAAAATTAGTGTGTGAAACTTTACCAAAGTTAGAAGATATATCTTGTAAAGTATTAGTAAGAATCAATGAACTAGATAGTTGCGGTAAAGAGGATATTAAAGCTATAAATTCCTTAGCTATTGATGCAGTAAGAGTTCCAAAAGTAAGAACAGTTGAAGATGTACAATTAGCACTTGATCTTATAGCTGATGATAAAGAGGTACATCTTTCAATAGAAACACCTGAAGCATTTGAAAATATAACAAAATTAAAAATTGATCCAAGAGTTACTACAGTTTATCTTGGAATACTAGATCTATTTGAATCACTTGGTTTACCTCAAAGTTTAATTATTCTTGATAATCCAACAGTTGATTATATCCTTAGTAAGTTTTTAATAGATAGTAAAATAGCTGGATTTACACCAGTGTCTTTTATGTATCAAGAGTATAAAGATACTAAAACTTATGAAAAATGGTGTCAAAAAGAAAAAGCTATGGGGTTTAGTGCAAAAGCTTGCCTAAGTCCTGCACAAGTTGATATTGCAAACTCTATTTTTAAAATTGATGAACAAATAGTTCAAAAGGCAAAATATATTGTAGAGCAGTTTGAAATTCAAAAAGCAAATGGTATAGTAGGATTTAGTGATGAAAAATATGGATTTATCGATGAACCTATCTATAAAGATGCACTTAATATAGTCAATTTGTAACGCTATTTTTTGATAATAATCTTTTAGATATTTTGTTATACCTTTGTTATATCCCCTTGTTAGAATTGAAATGTTGAAAATCAACTACATAGAAAAGGGGTAAATATGAAAACTTTCATGAAAATTTTCCTTGCTGTAGCTATGCTATTTAGTGTTGCAGATGCAAAGAAAACGTACAAAATCAAATTAGCAACTTCTTGGCCAACAAACTTCCCAGTATTTGGTGACGCTGTTGAAAACTTCAAGACAATGGCTGAAGAGATGTCTGATGGTAGACTTAAAATTAGAATTGATTCTAAAAATAAGCACAAGGCTGCATTAGGTGTATTTGATATGGTTAAGTCTGGTCAATACCAAATGGGTCACTCAGCATCTTATTATTATAAAGGAAAAGTTCCAAATACTTTATACTTTACAACTATGCCATTTGGTATGACTGCTGCTGAACAATATGCTTGGTTCTACCATGGTGGTGGATTAGAGCTTATGAACAAAGTTTACAATAAGCACAATATGTACTCATATCCAGGTGGAAACACTGGTAACCAAATGGGTGGATGGTTCCAAAAAGAGATCAATTCTGTTGAAGACTTAAAAGGTCTTAAGATGAGAATCCCAGGATTTGCTGGTGAAGTTATTGCTAAACTTGGAGTAACTGTTACTAATATCCCTGCAGGTGAATTATATACTGCACTTGATAGAGGTACTATTGATGCACTTGAATGGGTTGGACCATCACTTGACTTAAGAATGGGATTCCATAAAGTTGCACCAAACTACTATACAGGATGGCATGAGCCAGGAACTGAGTTAAACTTTATGATTAACAAAAAATTCATGGATAAATTACCAGCTGATCTACAAGGTATTATTAAAGTTGCTATGAAAGCAGCAGCTTATGATATGCATACTCAATCAAATCATGAATCTGGTAAAAACTGGGTTGCTATGAAAAATGAATTTCCACATATTAAAGTGAAAACTTTCCCTGAGTCTGTTATGAATGCTATTAAAGCTGAAAATGACAAACTTTTAATTGAGAAAGCTCAAGGAAATGCTTTAGCAAAAGAGATTTTAGATTCTCAAGCAAACTACTTAAACCAAATCAGACCTTGGTCTGTAATGTCTGACTACTCTTATATCAAGAGTTTAGAAAAATAAGTTTTAGGGAGAAATTCTCCCTAAAATTTTATATATAAATCAATTTTTTATCCTCGAAGCCTTTTTATAAAATCATTTTGCATGATTTTATTTGGGTCTTCTTTATCTACATATTCCCAAAAATTATCCCAGTTTGGATAGGCTTTTTGGAAGTCTTCTGTTTTGATACGGAATTGTTTCCCCCAATGTGGACGAGCATTGTATTTTAAAAGTATCTCATCTATAGTACTAAAGTAGTTGTGGTACTCTACTTTTTTACCATAAGGGAAGTGTATCTTTGTACCTATCCAGCAAGCATCGCTATCTCCTGTAGGGCTCATCCAATAGCTATCACCTTTGACAAATCTAACTTCTATAGGTGTATCTACTTTGATATCTCTTTGTTTTACAGTTTCTATCACTTCACGAAATACTTTGAAAGTATCTTTGATATCAAAAGCATACTCCACTACATCTTGTTTGAGTAGGTGTGGTAGGAAAAATGCCCATTCACTTTCCCATACTGCTTTGTTTTCATCTTTTGGAAGAAGTATTTTAGACATAAGACGGTTGATTTTTGGTATAAGTGATCTTTTAAATGATGCACCAAAAAGAAGTAGTTCATGGAAGAAGTTATTTACTACTAGTCCATACCATCCATAAGTGATAAATCTTTTCCAGTTTGATTCAACTTTTTTATCTGTTCTGTTTCCTAGCCATACCATGAAATCATTTGTATGTGGTATCCAGATAAATTTGAAGTGATCATTTTGCTTTAGAAGTGTGTCAAAGTTTACCTCAATATCATCAAATGACATCTTTTTTTCAATTACTTCCATATTGAATCTTGGTTCACATTGAAGTGTAATTTGTGTGATGATACCTAGAGCTCCTAAACCTACTGCATAGATATCAAACTCTTCATCTTTACAAGAGATAGTTTTGTGTTCACCTGTAGGGGTGATAAGCTGAAACTCTTTGACAAATGAGCTAAATATTTTATAGTTTATGCCACTTCCATGATATCCTGTAGAACAGCTACCAGCAACTGCATCAAATATATTTGTACCTAGATTTGATACAGATAGATTATATGGTCTTAGTTGTTTTATAAGATCTGGCATCATCATACCACCTTGGAAGGTGGCGGTGTGATTTGTTGTATCTACATCTAAAAGTTTGTTAAACTTTTCTAGACTTAGCATGATTCCATTTTCATTTGGACAGTAGATATCATTGTAGCTATCACCGCCACCAACAACTCTTAGTTTTCTTTTTTGTTTGTTGCAGTATTTTACTATATGGATGATTTCATCTATAGATTTTGCGTAGATTATCTCTTTTGTGTCACTTGTATATGTCTTTGCCCAGTTTTGTCTGATGTTTCTGTTTATTCTCATGGGTATGAATATACACTTTTTATCTTTAATCAAATATTAGATAAACTTCACGATATATTACAAAACAAGGGTTTATGAAATGTTAGTTGCTCCAAGTATTTTAAGTGCAGACTTTGGTAAGTTAAATGAAGAGATCGAAGCTATCTGCGATGGTGGTTGTGATCTAGTTCATGTAGATGTTATGGATGGTCACTTTGTACCAAATCTTACTATTGGTCCTGTAGTTGTAAGCTCAGTTGCAAAAGTAGCAACAAAACCACTTGATATTCATCTTATGGTTGAAAATAACACTTTCTTTGTAGACCTTTTTGCACCATTGAAGCCTGAGTATATTTCGTTTCATATTGAAGAGGAGAAACATCCTCATAGACTTATCCAAAAGATCAGGGACTATGGAATTAAACCAGCGATTGTTTTAAACCCACATAGTCGTCCTGAAGATATTGAGTATCTTTTAGAAGATCTTGATATGGTACTTTTAATGTCTGTAAACCCTGGATTTGGTGGACAAAAGTTTATCTCTAGTGTAGTTGAAAAAGCAAAAAAGTTAAAAGAGCTTATCAATGAAAAAAATCCAAACTGTCTAATCGAAGTAGATGGTGGAGTAAACAACAAAAATATCCAAGAACTTAAAGATGCTGGAGTAGATGTAGTTGTAGCTGGAAGCTATGTATACGGTGCGGATAGTTATTCTGATGCTATAAAGTCTCTGCAAGTATAGATCATGCGAATTAAAATCTGTGGAATTACAAACTTACAAGATGCACTAGACGCAGTTGAAGCTGGAGCAAATGCTCTTGGGTTTGTATTTTATGATAAATCACCACGATATATAGCACCACTTGAAGCAAAAAAGATTATTGATCAACTTCCACCTTTTGTACAAAGTGTAGGATTGTTTGTAAATCTTCCTGCTGCTCAAGTTGATTTTATCTGT
Organism: uncultured Arcobacteraceae bacterium; assembly: GCA_965659435.1. Taxonomy (GTDB): domain Bacteria; phylum Campylobacterota; class Campylobacteria; order Campylobacterales; family Arcobacteraceae; genus JADHTT01. Next base: position 903 of record CBFHVJ010000033.1, on the reverse strand, counting down.
AAACGATCTAGTATTGATATCGCTCAGATACACTTTGAAGCAGATCAAAAATTTTATAGTTCACTTCAAACAAAAGCTATTCCAGTAGTACGAGCCCAATCAAAACAAGATATTCAAAACGCTCAAGGAAAGTATATCCTTGTAGATGCTTTTGTAGAGCAATATGGTGGAGAAGGTAAACGACTTGAACTTGATTGGTTTGAGGGTGTTGATTGTTCAAAGATGATCATCGCTGGTGGATTAAATGCCTCAAACTTATCTGAACTAAAAGGATTAGGTTTTTATGGTGTAGATGTAAGTAGTGGAGTGGAAGCCTCAAAAGGTAAAAAAGATAAACAAAAAATGATAGATTTTTGTAAAGCCACTCATGAAATATCTGCCTAACCTTATCTCAAAACTTCAAAAGTCACCACTATTGCTAGATGACTGTCTAGCATATTTAGAACAACAATCAAGTACATTTCACGATCCGGAGTTAGAGTTTGAACTACTACTATCAAATGGTTTTCCAGTTGATTTAGAATCAGATCATGTTGTATATAGACCAGCTGTGACACATATCGATGATCAGGTATTTTGTATTGTTGATATTGAAGCAACACATGGGAAAGTTACAAAAGGTCAAGTGCTAGAAGTAGGTGCAGTAAAATATAAAAATGGTCAAATCATAGATAAGTTTGATTCGCTTGTACACTGTACTGAGATCCCTCGACATATACGAGAGATTACAGGTATTAGTCTTGATATGGTTGAAGATGCACCTTTATTAAAAGATGTACTTACGCAGTTTAAAACATTTTTAGGTGATGATGTTTTTGTAGCACATGCGATTAAATTTGATTACAACTATATCAGTGATTCTTTTGCACTTTTTGATTTAGGTGAGTTAGCAAATGCAAAGCT
>CBFHVJ010000032.1:0-12663 GCA_965659435.1 uncultured Arcobacteraceae bacterium | reverse complement strand
ATAACTGCAATAGTATTTGAAGTTGTGGCATTTTGATGTGCAATAGCATCTACACCCATAGCTGCACCACTTACAACTACTATACCTGCTTGTGCTAAAGCACTACTTAGTTTTGCTGTAAACTCTTTTGTGTATTGATTTGGTTTTCTTGTACCCACTATAGATATCATTTTTTTTGATAATAGTGATGGATTACCTAAATAAAAAAGTTCTTTAGGATACTTTTTCATATCTTCTAGTTGAGAAATATGAAAATCAATATTTTGAATCATAATTGATTTACCAGTACAGGTTCTACATCTTTAAATAGGTGTTTGGATTCTTTTAATGTTTTAAGTGTGATAGCATGCGGATGACAAATAGCGATTGAAAATCCAGTTTTTTTTGCAATTTTAATAGCTTTTTTTAATTGATTTTGAATATAGTTTTTTTCTGGTTTATTGTCTAAAAATATATTTCTTGTTAGAAATGGAACATTATGCTTTTTTGCATATTTTTGAGCAACACTTTTTGCTGTTGTTCTGCTATCTATAAATTTAAAGTTATATTGTTTTAGGGCCTTCATAAATTTATCCATAGCTTGTGGGTTTTGTGTAAATTTACTTCCTGTATGATTATTTATATATGTTGCATTTGGGTAAAGAATATGTAATTCTTGAACTCTTTTTAACATAGTTTTATAACTATCTGTTACTTTTAAAGTATTAGTTTCTGCATATTTAAAACTTCTTGCTTCAAGTGGAAAATGGATCATATAAAATGGTAGGTTTTGAGCAAGTTTTGCAGAATCTTTATGTCTAGATGTAGGTGGTAAAAAGGCCATAGTAACTGGATATCCAATATCTTTTATTCGTGTTACATGTGTTTTGAAGCTTACATCATCAACGATAATGGCAATTTTTGGTTTAGGTTCTTGCACCACTTTTGGTTTTTTGATAATTTCTTCATAAACCTTCTCTATAGATACCGGTTGTTCTTTTTTTTCTATTATAACTTTTTTGATAGATACTGATTTTTCTTCTTTTTTTATTATAACTTCTTCTATAGGTTTTGCGATAGGATATTCTATATGTAAATCTTCAGTTTTTTCCTCAAAGTAGTCAATTTGTGTATTTGTAGTTAGGAGTATATAAGATACAAGGGAGATAATAGATGTAAATAGTAATATAACTATAAAATAGGGAACATAAGGCTTTTTAGTTGATTTTTTTCTTTTTTTACCCATGGTGGGTATGATAGTATATTAAGCCCCAAGAGGGGCTTAAATTTTGATAAATTAGTTTTTGTCTTGGTCTACAATTTTATTTGCAGCAATCCATGGCATCATCTCTCTTAAAGATACACCAGTTTTCTCAATTAGAGTTTCTCTTTGGTTATTTCTTTCAGCGTTCATTCTTGGGTAACCAGCTTGACCTTCTAAGATGAAGTCTTTAGCAAATCTACCATCTTGAATCTCTTTAAGAAGGTCTCTCATAGCTTGTTTAGACTCATCATTGATGATTCTTTTACCAGCGATGTAATCACCATACTCAGCAGTATTTGAAATAGAGTATCTCATATCTGCAATTCCACCTTCGAACATTAAGTCAACGATTAGTTTTAACTCATGTAGACATTCGAAGTAAGCCATTTGTGGATCATATCCAGCTTCAGTTAATGTTTCAAATCCAGCTTGAACTAATGCAGTTGCTCCACCACATAATACAGCTTGCTCACCGAATAAATCAGTTTCAGTTTCATCTTTGAAAGTTGTTTCAATAATTGCAGTTCTACCACCACCAATTGCAGAAGCATAAGATAATGCTAACTCTTTAGTAGTACCACTTGGATCTTGACCAATAGCAATTAAATCTGGAATTCCTCCACCTCTTACAAATTCAGATCTTACAGTATGACCTGGAGCTTTTGGAGCAATCATAGTTACATTTACATCAGCTCTTGGAGTGATTCTTCCGTAGTGGATGTTAAATCCGTGTCCAAATGCAATAGTAGCACCTTGCTTTAAGTTAGGCTCAATCTCTTCTGCATAAATCTCAGCTTGGTTCTCATCTGGTAATAAAATCATAACTACATCAGCTTTTGCAGAAGCTTCTGCAACTGTTAAAGTTTCAAAACCTTTAGCTTCAGCTTTAGCCCATGAAGATCCACCTTTTCTTAAACCAACACATACTTCAACACCAGAATCTCTTAAGTTTTCTGCGTGAGCGTGACCTTGTGATCCGAAACCGATCATTGCAACTTTTTTAGATTTGATTAAATCGATGTTACAATCTTTGTCATAGTAAACATTTAATGCCATTATATATTTCCTTCTAATTGTATAAATTTCCGAGATTATATCGAAAAAACATTAAAAGTTTGTTATCATACAGATAAATTAAATATAGGAAGATATATGTCTCTACAAATCCCTGAAAAATACCAAGCTAACTCAAGATATGCTATTGGTACATTAGAACTTAGATCTTCTTATGCAAAATTAGTAACCTCTAACGAACATCAAAAACTCCTTATAGATAAAGATCATCTATGTGGGGCATATGATGGTGATACTGTTGTTGTTCAAAAGATATTTAATCCAAGAGCAAGATTTAAAGGTAAAGTTGTAGAGGTTTTAAAATCACAGCATAAAAAAGTTTTATGTTATGTGAAAGAGAAAAAAGCATATAGCTTAAAAGAAAATGTTCTTTTAAAGTCTATTGATGCAAAATCTTATAAAGACAATGAGGTGATCCTTTGCGATCAAGGTAGTGTAGTTGAGTGTTTAGGAACTTTAAACGATCCCAAAATTGATGAAAAAATATCTTTATATCTATATAGTGAACAATTTAGACTACAAAAAAGTGGAGAGCCAGAATCAAAAGAGGGAACTACTATCAATAATAGAGTTGACTTAAGAGATTTACCATTTTGTACGATCGATCCAGCTTCAGCAAAAGATCATGATGATGCAATATATTATGATCAAGAAAATAGTGTTTTATATGTAGCTATTGCAGATGTAAGTGCCTTTGTACAGCCAAAAACACAAATTGATAAAGAAGCACAAAAAAGAGCACTTTCGATGTACTTACCTGGTAAAGTTTTACCGATGCTACCAGCAACACTAAGTGAGGATCTATGTTCATTAAAACCTGATGTAGATAGATTTGCTTATGTATTTGCTATATATTTAGATATTAAAGAAAATAGTGTGATCAAAAGTGATCTATTTGAAGCGACTATTAATTCAAAAAGAAAATTTTCTTATGGAAGAATAGATAGAGTTTTAGATGGACAGTATGACCAACATAGTGATGAAGATAGAAAGATATTTAAAAGTTTAGAATCACTATATAAAGTGACAAAAGCATTTAAACAAGAGAGATTAAAAAAAGGTTATGATTTTAGAACATCTGAATATAGGCTTGTTTTAGATAATAATTCATTATTAAAATCAATTAGTAAAGAGGAATCAAGTCCATCGCATTCACTTGTAGAGGAGTGTATGTTATTAGCAAATATCCAAGCAGCAAAAAGAGTTGGAAATGTAGGGATCTTTAGAGTCCACGATGAGCCAAACTTACAAAAGATCAATCAGCTTGTAACTGATATAAATCTTTTAGGATTAAATGTTACTCCGAAAAAAACCACACATCAAACTATAGTTAATGCACAAAAAAGAGCGAAAGAGGTTGGGCTAAGTAGTGAGGTTGATGAATTGATTATAAAAGCACAACAACAAGCACACTATGCAAGTAAAAATGGTGGACACTTTGGACTAGGGTTTGAATACTATAGTCATTTTACATCACCTATTAGAAGATATAGTGATTTAGTTTTACATAGGATGTTAAAAACAAATAAAACTCCAAAAGATATAGATAGCATATGTGATCATATAAGTAACCAAGAAAGAAATATTGCATCATGTGTATGGGATTATGAGGATAGAAAATATGCAAGATGGGCTAATGATAATATTGGTAAAATTGTTTTAGGAAAACTAGTTGATATTGAAAAAAATATTATGGAAATTTTAGAAGATGCTACTGGTGCTAAAATAAGAGTGACAAATTATAAAGGTCAGAAGCTATTCTCTAAATGTAGAGTAAAAATAATAAGTGGTGATATCGCTACAAAAGATATCATCGGTGAAATTCAATACTAGGTGAACAATGTATAGAAATGAATTTGACAATATATTAAGAAATAAAACTAGAAATAGTAGTTACCTTTTTTATGGGGAGTCAAACTTCTTAATAGATATGTATATCAAAAATACTATTGAGTCTTTGGGTATTGATAAAGATGAGGTAGAGAAAATCTATCATGATGAGTATGATTTTAAATATGTAAAAAATCAACTTTCACAATCATCGCTTTTTGCATCTAATAACTGTATCGTGATAAAATCTGCTAAAAAAATTCCTAAAAAAGATATGGAGCAATTAGTTGAATCTGCATCATCAAATTCTGATAGTGTTGTGATATTTGCACTTTTTGTAAATGAAAGACTAGCTCCATTGGAGAAACTTTTCACACCTAAAAATGATGGTGTAGTTGTGAGATTTTTTAATCCAAAACCATATGAAGCGATACAAATTCTAGCTGCCCAAGCAAATAAACTATCGTTAAAATTCACAGGCGATGCTATGAGTCATCTTTATAGTATTCATGAAGAGGATCTCTCTTTGTGTATCAATGATCTAAATAAATTATATATCTTAGATCAAGAGATAACTCCTAAAATAGTTTCAAAATATTGTTCTGGATTGGGAGAAGTTTCAATTGATGGATTTTTACATAAACTTTTAGATAATCAAAATATCTCTAAAGAGATAGATACTATTGTAGAAGAGGGATTAAATGAGGTGATGTTAATATCTCAAATTAGCTCTTTTATCCAACAGCTTTTTATGATAAATTCCTATTCAAGAGTTAATGGATTTCCAAATTCGAAGGATATTTTAGGGTATATTCCCCCTAAAGATGTTTGGGAAAAAAAGACAAGACTTGCTTCTAAAATAAAACCAAAACAGTATTTAGAGATGCTCAAATACTATGGAGATATTGAACTAGACCTAAAAACTGATAAAGAACTTGAAGCCTCATTATACCTATCATCCAAACTAAGAAAACATTCAGTAATATTTAGATAAAATCAGCAACTTTTACTGGTAATGCCACCAGTTTAAAGCCTTGCTGGTAGATACTATTTACCGGCTATTATTAACCATAAGGAGTCAAAATGGCAAGAATTAGAAATTATGAAACAATGTTTATTGTTAAGCCTACTCTATCTGAAGAGGAAACACAAGCACAAATCGAAACAGTAAAAGCAAATATTACTGCAAACGGTGGAGAAATTGTAGCATGTGATGACATGGGTTCAAGAGAGTTAGCTTATGAAATTGAAAAGCAAAAAAGAGGTTACTACTATGTAATTTACTTTACTGCACCTTCTGAATCAATTTTAGAATTAGAAAGAAACTTTAATGTTAATGAAAATATCTTTAGACATATGTTCATTAAATATGAGAGCAAGAAAGATATCGCAGCATGGACTGCAATGAAGGACGAAGCAGCTAAAAAAGCAGCTAAGTAATTAAAGGCTAAAAAATGTACAACAAAGTAGTTATGATTGGAAACCTGACAAGAGATATTGAACTTAGATATTTACCATCTGGTTCTGCTGTAGCAAAATCTGCTATTGCAACATCTCATAAATACAAATCACAAACTGGTGAACAAAAAGATGAAGTTTGTTTCCTAGATTTTAGTGTATTTGGAAAACCTGCTGAGATTTTAAATCAGTATGTTAGAAAAGGAAGTAAAGTACTACTTGAAGGTAGACTTGTATTAGAACAATGGACTGCACAAGATGGTTCAAAAAGAAGTAAGCACTCATTAAGAGTGGAGACATTTAAATTCTTAGACTCTAAAGCAGATTCTCAAAATGGTATGCCTCAACAAGGTGGATACCAAGAGCCTATGCAACAACAAGCACCACAACAACAGTATAATAATAACTACAATAATAATAGTGCACCACAGTCTAATTACGGTCAAAACAACATGATGCAAGAACCTAAGGTTCCTGAAATTCAAGTGGAAGATGAAGAGATTCCATTTTAAAATAAAATAGACAAAAGAAAAGGATATAAAAATGGCAGCTAAAAGAAAATTTGCTAAAAAATACTGTAAATATTCAGAAATGAAAATTGATTTTATCGATTACAAAAACTTAGACTTAGTTAAAATGTCTTTAAGTGAAAGAGGTAAAATTATGCCTAGGAGACTTACTGGTACTTCTAAAAAAGCTCAAGAGATGTTAGAGATGGCAGTAAAAAGAGCTAGACACATGGCACTAGTTCCATATACTGTTAATACTAACGATATTACTAGTCCAGCATTCGCTAAATAATTTAGAGAATTTTAGATTATAAAAGGGAGACACTTTGGTGTCTCCCTTTTTTTATTTAAACTTCATTAACAATATTTCAGTATAATCACTATATTTAAAATTTAGGATATAAAGTGTTTGAAAAGTTTTTAAGATTTTTTGTAAATAATGCAAGGATGAACTATGCATTGTTTATTTTAGTTTTTGCAATTGGTATATGGTCATATAATAAAACAGCAAAAGAGATATTCCCTACATTTGATCTGGACATGATCTCAATTCAAGGTGCTTATAATGGAGCATCTGTAAATATCCTAGATAAGATGGCCGTCGCTGAAATAGAAGATGAACTTAAAAATATTGATAGTGTAAATACTATGGCGACAGTGATTAGCCCTGGTAAATTCTCAATAATCTTAGAACTTAAAAAAGGGAAAAATAAGTATAACGAAGCTGATAGAGTAAAAGATGCTATTGCTCTAGTAAAAGGAAATCTTCCATCCGATATGGATGAACCAACAGTAAGTGTAATGGATAGATCTAAAGCTCTACTTGATATTTCACTTACTTCTAGTAAACATTCTCTAGATGAGATGAAGCCATTAGCAACAACAATCAAAAGTGAATTACTTTCTATTAATGGTGTAAATAATATTACTATTTATGGTGATTCAGATCAATACTATGATGTCACAATTGATGACAAAAGATTAGAGGCTTTAAATCTAAACAAAGAGGAAGTATTTAGTGCTATCTCTACTTTATCTTATATTTTCCCAATAGGTAAAATAGAGGGAGAAAGCAAACACTATTATGTATCTACATTTAATGGTGCAAAAACAGCACAAGAATTTGCAAATACAGTTATAAGAGTAGGGAATTCTACTGTTTATTTAAGTGATATAGCATTTATCTCTAAAAAGTATGAAGACTCAGCGACTCTATATTCATTTAATGGAAAAAATGCTCTTTCCTTAGCAGTTGAACAAAGTGATAGTGCAGATGCTCTAGCAATTACAAAAGCTATTAAAAAAATTCTTCCAAAACTAAATAAAGAAAATCCAGAGATTAAAATCACAATTGCAGATGATAATAGTGAAAAGATCAAAGACAGACTAAATATCGTTGTATCAAATATCTTGCTTGGAATTATTCTTATCACTATACTTGTAATGATCCTTATTAACTTTAGAATGTCATTTATTATAGCCATTGGGATTCCTACTTCATTTGTAATAGCAGCAATTTATATGTATCTATCAGGATATACAATTAATATGATCTCTTTAGTAGGGGTGCTGATAGCTATTGGTATAGTGGTCGATGATGCTATTGTAGTAAGTGAAAATATTCAACAATATATCGAAGAGGGATACGAGCCAAAAGAAGCAGCTATTATAGGTGCAAAAGAGATGGTTAAACCTGTGACAGTTGCTTCTATCACAACACTCTTCTCATTCTTACCTATATTGATGATTAGTGGTACTATGGGTGAGGTGATTAAGCTTATCCCTATTGCACTTTCAGCATTGGTAGTTGCTTCACTTATTGAGTCATTTATCTTTTTACCAATCCATGCAGCACATACACTGAAAAATAATGCAAAAGTAACATCGTGGGAAAGAGCAAATAAAGTTTATAGTGCAATAATCCACTTCTTTATGAATTGGAAAAAGACATTTTTAGTGATCTTTATTATTTTAGTTCCACTTTCAACTGTAGTTGTAGTAAAAAATTCAAAGTTCCAGATGTTCCCTAAGTTTGATGCAACAGATGTAAAAATAACAATGAAAGCAAATGAAAACACCTCTTTAGAAGAAGCTTTTGAAATTGTTCAGGCTATTGAAAAAGATCTAATGGATAATCAAGATAAATTCTTTATCAAAAGTATTGATTCTGTAACTGGATATAGAAGGGATAATGCAAATAATAGTGAAAGACTACCATATGTTATGTATATGACCTTGGAGCTTCATAAACTAAAAGATGCAAACTTTTTAGATAAATATGTGACACCATATTTAAGTTTCTATTATGATAAAGAGAATCGTACAAGAACATTAAAATCAAGACAAATAGCAAAAAAACTAACAAAGTTCTTAAAGAAGAAAAAATATAAAAATAAATTTGCTCTTAGTGAAATCAATGTAATGCAAAAGAAAGTTGGTCCTATTAAAACTGATATCAAGATTGGACTAAGTGGAAATGACAATAGTAAGATTATCACGGCAGTTGCTATGATAGAAAAAGAGCTAAGACAAATAGATGGTACTAGAAATATAGCAAATTCATTAAAGTTTGGTATTGATGAGATTAAACTAAAAGTGAATAAATATGGTGCTCAGCTAGGAGTTACTGAAAGCTATCTAGGTTCATATTTATCAAATATGTATCTATTAAAGAAAAAAAGTGTAGCACTTGATAATACACAGATGTTAGATATCAAGATTCAAAGTTTACATAAAGATGACTATCAAAGTTTTAAAAATCTTGAAATTCCTTTAAAAGATGGTACATATATAGCACTACATCAAATAGCAGATTTTGAGATTATCAAAGGGTTTGAACAACTTATCAAAGATGACGCACAGAAAAATTTCTATGTGACATCAAATGTTGATCCAGATATTTTAACAGCGACAGAGGTAATAGAAAAACTTCAACCAACACTTGATAAAGTAAAAGCAAGTGGTGTTCAGCTTGTATTTAAAGGTGAAGCAGAAAAGAAAAAAGAGTTAAAAAGAGATATGATGTTAGCTGCATCATTAGCGATAGTTTTAATTATGCTATCGATGTTATATCTATTTAACTCATTTAGAGAGACATTTATCTTAATGAGTGTTATTCCATTCTCGCTTCTTGGAGTATTATTAGGGCATCAAATTATGGGACTGAATCTATCTATGCCATCTATTATTGGAGCACTTGGACTTGCTGGGGTTGTTATTAATGATGGTATTATTATGATGACATATTTGAAAAAAGCGAAAAATGTCGAAGAGGTATTTATAAGAGCTTCTAAAAGATTTAGACCAATTATCCTTACAACTATTACGACACTTATTGGTATGAGCTCACTTATCTTCTTCCCTACAGGTCAAGCTGTAATCTTCCAACCAATTGCTATTGGTTTAGGTTTTGGACTTCTTTGGGGAACAATTTTAAATCTTATCTATCTACCAGTACTTTATACATTTGCTAGAAGGTTGAAATAGTGGATAAAAAAGATATTCAAGATGGTCAAAGCTATAAAATAAAATATAAAAATAAAGACTATTTTAATGGTGATGAGACAATTGAAAGCACAATAGCAAAAGCTATTGTAGATGGAGATGAGATCTCATTTGTAATTACTGATGATTATGGGATGGAAAAGTTTATAAGAAATTTTGAGATAATTTCATAAAAGAAGTAGTTAAAAAGGGTTTTCCTTTTTAACTAAATGATTGTAATTCAGCCTCAACTTTTGCAAGTTTTTCACTAGCAACTTCAAGACCTTTTCTATTTGTTTCAATAACTTCTGGTTTTGCATTTGCAACAAACTTTTCATTTGATAGCATACCGTTTAGTTTTGCTACTTCTTTTTCTAGTTTCTCTTTTTGTTTTGTAAGTTTCCCTACAATAGCACTTAGATCAACCTCTTCAGTAGGGATATAAACTTCTAGGTTATCAGATACATCAGTAATAGCATTGTCAACTTTAGCATCTACAAACTCAATCTCTTCAACTTTAGCAAGTTTTTGGATAAATGGTTTAGCTACTTCAGTTGCAATTGCTTTATTTACTTTTACATATGCTTTTGCAATTTTACTATTACCCATATCGATAATAACTTTTGCTCTTCTAATAGCTGTAATAGCTTCTTCAATAATAGCAAACATATTTTCACTTTCAATATCTCTTTTGATATTTTTAGGAAAGTTGCTAATCATTAACGACTCTCCTTCCTCAAGAGTAGTACCTGAAAGTTTGTGATACAGATTATCAGCAATAAATGGCATAATTGGAGATGTCATTTTAAGTGTTTCTTTGAAAATTGCTCCAAGTTCAATTATAGATTCTTTTGATGCCTTAGAGTATTCAATACCCCAGTCACAAAATTCATTCCAGATGAAATTATATAATTCTTTTGCCATCTCATCAAATTTATAAGCATCTATTTTTTCTCTTACTGTATTAACTGCTACACTTAATCTACTTTGCATATAAAGTCCAAGTGGAGTCTTAACTTCTATATCTTTTAAATCAGGGAATGTTTCTACATTTAGTTGTAAGAAATTCGAAGCATTATAAAGTTTATTTGTAAAGTTTCTAAATTGCTCTAAGTTTTTTTCACCTAGTTTAATATCTCTACCTTGAACTGCAAGATAAGCTAGTGTAAATCGAATAATATCTGCACTATGTTCTTCAACCATATCAAGAGGATCAATTACATTTCCTTTTGATTTTGACATTTTTGCACCATGTTCATCACGAACAAGAGCATGCATATAGATATCTTCAAATGGTAATTGTTTCTCAAAGTGTTCACCCATCATCATCATTCTAGCTACCCAGAAGAACATAATATCAAATCCAGTAATTAATAATGAATTTGGATAGAAATCATTCATATCTGTATCATTGTATAATTCTTTTAATTCTCCATTATTTCCCCAACCTAGTGGTGACATAGCCCAAAGTGCAGAAGAGAACCATGTATCAAGTACATCTGGATCTTGAGTTAGATTTTTAGCAGAACATTTTGGACAACACTCTGGTTCATCAGCTTTATCTGCCCATTGATGATTACAATCATCACATGTAAATACAGGAATTCTATGTCCCCACCAAAGTTGTCTAGAGATACACCAAGGTCTAAGTTCATCCATCCAAGCAGTATAAGAATTTATCCAATGTTTTGGGTGGAAGTTATTGTGTGCTTTTGTTTTATCTATAGATGGTTGTGCCATCTCATTAGATAAAAACCATTGTTGAGAAATAAATGGTTCAACAATATTTTTACATCTATAACAATGCCCAACTTGATGAACATGGTCTTCTATTTTTACAATATATCCAGCATTTTCAAGTGCTGTAACTATTACAGGTCTAGCTTCAAGTCTTTCTAGTCCTTTAAACTCTCCACAATAATCGTTTAAAATACCTTTTTCATCAAATACTTTGATGAAATCTAAGTTGTGTCTTTTACCAACTTCGTAGTCATTTTGATCATGTGCAGGAGTTACTTTAACTACACCTGTACCAAACTCCATATCTACATGAGAATCTGTAATAACTTTAATAGTTCTATCTGTTAGTGGTAGTAAAACCTCTTTACCTACAATACTCGTATATCTTGAATCATCAGGATGTACCATAATAGCAGTATCCCCAAAGTATGTTTCTGGTCTAGTTGTTGCAACTTCAAGCTCTCCACTTCCATCTGCAAACTTATAGATCATTGTATAGAATTTACCATTTACTTCATCATGTTCAACTTCAATATCAGATAATGCACCATCATGTGTACACCAGTTTACCATGTAGTTGTTTTGAGTGATATGACCATCATTGTATAGTGAAACAAAAGCTTCTTTTACTGCTTCATGCAATCCACTATCAAGAGTAAATCTTTCTCTTTTCCAAGCTGGAGTAACTCCAAGCTTTCTCATTTGATGAACTATATTTCCACCTGAAGTTTCTTTTTGAAGCCAAGCTCTCTCAAGAAATTTTTCTCTACCTATCTCTTCTTTTGTAGTACCTTCTGCAAGTAATTGTTTCTCTACTACATTTTGAGTTGCAATTCCTGCATGGTCAGTTCCAGGTTGCCAAAGAGTTTTATATCCATCCATTCTTTTGTATCTAGTGATGATATCTTGTAATGTAAATGTAAGTGCATGACCAATATGTAAGCTACCAGTTACATTTGGTGGTGGCATCATAATTGAGAAGTTTTTACCTTCTTCTTGAATTGATTGGTTTCCATCAATTTCGAAGTATCCTCTTTCTTCACAAATTTTGTAATAGTTATCTTCTACTTCTTTTGGATTATATTTATTACTCATAAGTTATTAGTCCCTTGCTATTTTATATCGCGATTATAACTAAAGTTTACTATGAAGATATTTAGGATAAAATAGATTATTAAAAACAAAGGGTATTGATGAGTATAGATCAATCATTATTAGATAGAAGTGGAAGTAAATGTGAACTATGTGGTTCAGAAGATGGACTATGTGAGTATGTTGTTTCTCCACGAGATGAGAAGGTTTTAGTTTGTGGTACATGTAGTGAGC
>CBFHVJ010000031.1:0-12782 GCA_965659435.1 uncultured Arcobacteraceae bacterium | reverse complement strand
TTTCTTAGCTCCTGGATCTTTTAAGATTACATCAAACTCAGTTTTTTCTTCAGCAGCTTCACCACCACCAGCTACAGCACCAGCTACAGCTACAGGCTGTGCAGATACTCCAAATTTTTCTTCAAATTCTTTTACTAATTCAGAAAGCTCTAATACGCTTAATCCTGAAATATATTCTAATACATCTTCTTTAGAAATTGCCATTTTATATTCCTTTTTTATTTCTTTATTTATTTTATTTTTAGCAGCTTATTACGCTGATTCTTCTTCTTTTTGCTTTCTAAGAGCATCAAGACCAATTGTGAAGTTAGTAACTGGAGCCATCCAAGTAGCAGCAAGCATACCAAGTAACTCTTCTCTTCCTGGAAGTTTCGCAAGAGCGTTGATCGTAGCAACATCTGCAATTTTACCTTCAACAATACCAGTTTTAATTTCAAACTTATCTTTCATAGATGAAGCAAACTTATCAGCAGTTTTACATGCTGCTAATTGATCTTCAGCCCAAATAAAGATATTAGTTCCAGTTAGAGATAACTCTTCTAACTCTGCATTTTTAATTGCAATTTCTACTAATGTATTTTTTGCAACTTGAACTTTTGCTCCTGCTTCTCTTGCAGCTTTTCTTAATTCTTCTAACTCTTTATGAGTAGTTCCTTGATAATCAGCAACAACAATAGCTTGAGAAGTTTTAAATTCTTCAGTTAATGCACTTACTAGTTCATTTTTTTGTAATTTAGTCATTTTTCCTCCTTCCAAAACATCTAACTTCGGTAGGTAATTAAGAGAGTAAAACTCTCACCTACTGTCTTCAGTTTTAAGATAAAGCTAATATCTAGCTTTTAATTATTTAACGTCCATTGCTTCAGTTGTATCAACATTAACTGATGGTGACATAGTTAATGATAAAGCAACATTAGTCATATATCTACCTTTTGCAGTAGATGGCTTTAATTTGTTAATAGTTCTTAAAAGTTCTTCAGCATTTTCTTGGATAGCTTGCTCAGTAAATGAAGCTTTTCCAATTCCAGCGTGAATGTTACCTTTTTTATCAACTCTAAATGCAACTTGACCACCTTTAGCATCGCTAACAGCTTTTGTTACATCCATAGTTACAGTTCCAACTTTTGGATTTGGCATTAAACCTTTTGGTCCAAGGATTCTACCAATTTTACCAACTAGTCCCATTGTATCAGGAGTAGCAATAAGTACATCAAAATCGATGTTACCTGCTTGAATTGATTCAACTAAATCTTCATTACCAACAATATCTGCACCTGCAGCTGTTGCTTCATCCATTTTAGTTCCCTTAGCCATTACAGCAACTCTAACAGTTTTACCAGTACCATTTGGAAGTACAACAGATCCTCTAATCATTTGATCTGCATGTCTTGGATCTACATTTAGGTTTAAAGAGATCTCTACAGTCTCATCAAACTTAGCTGAAGTTAAACTTTTTACAGTTGAAACAGCTTCAGTAATTGTATATTGTTTTTCACTATCAACTTTTTCTAATAGTGCTTTATATCTTTTGCTCATTATTTTCTCCGCAGTTTTTTTATGCTACCACTTTAATGTCTGTGGTCTTGACAAGTTAAGTGTAAAAGACTTAATTAGTCTTCTACAGTGATTCCCATACTTCTACAAGAACCAGCAACAATTTTAGCTGCTTGTTCTACATCATCAGTATTTAAATCTGCGATCTTTTGATCAACAATCTTAAGAACTTGTTCTTTAGTTAAAGAAGTAATTTTGTTCTTTAATGGGTTATCAGAACCTTTTTTAATACCAGCTTCTTTAAAGATTAAATCAGTCATTGGTGGTTGTTTTAGTGTAAATGTAAAGCTTTTATCTGAATATACAGTAATCTCTACAGGGATTTTAAATCCACCTTTATCTTTTGTTTTTTCATTAAATGCTTTACAAAATTCCATAATGTTAATCCCTCTTTGTCCAAGAGCAGGACCTACAGGAGGTGATGGATTTGCAGCACCAGCTGGTATTTGTAATTTTAATATACCGTCAACTTTTTTTGCCATTTTTATATCCTTTTTATTTGAGCTAAATTACTATTGCAATCTAGATGTTTACCTATTTTAAGATTAGGCATTAGGCAATATTACTCTAAGGAAGCAAAGTAAAATTGCCTAATGCCTAAATAATGTTTTAAACTACAAGTTCTACTTGTGTATAACTAATCTCTACGGGAGTATTTCTTCCAAAAATTGAAACGTTTAAAGTTAACATTCCAGAAGTCATATCAAAGTTTTCTACAATACCATTAAAGTTTGCAAAAGATCCCTCTTTGATTCTAACTGTCTCACCTTTATCAAATGCGATTTTAGGTCTAGGAGCAGCTTTCTTTTCAATCTTTTCTAAAATTGAATTAATATCTTTTTCACTTAATGGTGTTGGTCTTTTTGACTCACCAATAAATCTTCCAACTTTTGGCATAGACTGGATTTGGTGCCATAATGCAGTATCTAAATCGATTTTAGCAAATGCATATGCTGGATATAAAGGTCTTTCAACAACAACCTTTTTCCCTTTTTTCATCTCAATTAAATCTTCTGTTGGAACAAGAACTTCAGAGATTCTATCATTTTGCATCTCTTCTTTTAATCTTAGAAGAGCGTTTTTAACAGCTATTTCACTTCCTGAGTGTGTTTGGATTGCATACCATTGTTGTGCCATTTGTTCTCCTAGTTAATTATAGATGATAAACTGAAAGCCATAATCATATCAATTAGTGCTAAAAACAAAGATACAACAGTAACTACAATAAATACAGAAATATAAGCACTTCTAACTTGCTCTTTGATTGGGAAGATTACTTTATGTAATTCATCTTTCGCTTGTCTGTAATATAAACCTAACTTACCCATGCTATACCTTTTTAATAATCTTTTATATATTTCAAATGAATATCAATTATTAAAAGGATTTTGTAAATCATCTTAATAATTTATATTATAAAGTGGCAGGCCAAGAGGGACTCGAACCCCCAACACCCGGATTTGGAATCCGGTGCTCTACCATTGGAGCTATTGGCCTACAAGAGGCAAAATGCCTCTTGATTTTTCCTAAGACTTAAGCTTAACTTCTTTATGAGTTGTATGCTTTTTTAGTCTCGGAGAATATTTCTTTGTTTCAAACTTTTCAGTGTGAGTTTTTGGATTCTTCCAAGTAGTGTAGTTAATATCTCCACTCTCATCACATTTTAGTCCGATTTTAATTCTATCACCCATAATCTACTACCTAATTATGCAAGAATTTCAGCAACAACACCAGCACCAACAGTTCTTCCACCTTCTCTGATAGCGAACTGAGTACCTTTTTCAAGTGCAACTGGAGCAACTAATTCAACAGTTAACTCTACATTATCACCTGGCATTACCATTTCAGTACCTTCAGGTAAAGAGATAGCACCAGTAACATCTGTAGTTCTTACATAGAACTGTGGTCTATAGTTATTGAAGAATGGAGTATGTCTACCACCTTCCTCTTTAGAAAGGATATATACTTCACATCTGAATTTAGTATGTGGAGTAATTGATCCTGGCATTACAAGAACTTGTCCTCTTTGTACATCTTCTTTTCCAATACCTCTTAAAAGGATACCAGCATTATCACCAGCTTCAGCATAATCCATCTCTTTTCTGAACATCTCAATACCAGTTACAGTAGTTTCTTGAGTCTCTCTAATACCAACGATTTCGATCTTGTCACCTAAGTTAACTTGACCTTGAGAGATAGCACCAGTAACAACTGTACCTCTTCCTGAAATAGAGAATACATCTTCAACAGGCATTAAGAATGACTTATCAGTTTCTCTTACTGGAGTTGGGATATACTCATCAACAGCATCCATAAGTGCATAGATCTTTTCAGACCATTCACCAGCTGTACCAGCTTTAGCTTCTTCTAATGCTTGGAATGCAGAACCAGCAATAACTGGAGTATCATCACCTGGGAAATCATACTCAGATAATAATTCTCTAACTTCCATTTCAACTAATTCTAACATCTCTTCTTTATCTTCGTCATCTAATTGATCTTCTTTGTTTAAGAAGATTACGATGTATGGAACACCTACTTGCTTAGATAATAAGATATGCTCTCTAGTTTGAGCCATTGGTCCATCAGTAGAAGCGATAACTAAGATAGCTCCATCCATTTGTGCAGCACCAGTAATCATGTTTTTAACGTAATCGGCGTGACCTGGACAGTCTACGTGTGCGTAGTGTCTAGTTTCAGTTTCGTACTCAACGTGAGAAGTAGCAATTGTAATTCCTCTTTCTCTTTCTTCTGGAGCGTTATCGATTTGATCGTAATCCATAGTAGCTTGACCATTTTTAAGACCTAAACACATAGTAATTGCAGCTGTTAATGTAGTTTTACCGTGGTCAACGTGACCAATTGTACCAATATTTACGTGCGGTTTACTTCGCTCAAATTTTTCTTTTGCCATTTTGAAAATTCCTTTTTTTAATTTTTGGTTTATTAAACCCTCTGAGCAGATGAGCCATCTAGGCTTCTCTATTCAAAGGGGTTTTAATAACTATATTCTATAATATAGCTCAGGGATGGAGCCCATAAGAAGACTTGAACTTCCGACCTCTTACTTACCAAGCAAGTGCTCTACCCCTGAGCTATATGGGCATATATTTCTAAATGCCGCGCAATTGTAACATAATAATGATTAAATATGAAGCTTTTTGTATAAAAAAGAAGTAAATTATATTAATTACTACTTGTCATAACCTTGCTCCCAGTAATCAGTATTAAACATCATGGAGCGGGTGACGCGACTCGAACGCGCGACAATCTGCTTGGAAGGCAGAGGCTCTAGCCAACTGAGCTACACCCGCGTCATAACAAATGGTGGTGGGAGAAGGATTTGAACCTTCGAAGCCGAGGCGGCGGATTTACAATCCGCAGGATTTGACCACTCTCCAATCCCACCTAAATAACAATATAATTCTGGTCTAACGCACTGTATCTAACACAGGAACATTAAAATAAAATGGAGCTGGTGAGAGGATTTGAACCACCGACCGCCTCATTACAAGTGAGGTGCTCTACCAACTGAGCTACACCAGCATACAAATGAAAATGGTGGCTCGAGACAGAATCGAACTGTCGACACATGGATTTTCAATCCATTGCTCTACCAACTGAGCTATCGCGCCTTCATTTGTGGATGGAATTATACAGAGGTAAACATTAAATTAAGCTTAAAAAATATTTTTTATAAACTCTTTATAAATATTTCCTCTATGTGCATACGAATTGAATTGATCTAATGAAGCAGCGGCAGGTGAAAGAATAGCTATTTCATCACTATTTTGACTATATTTTTGAGAAATACTAATCACTGCATTTTCTATTGTATTATTTAAATGTAACATTATGTCATACTTATTTGATAATACTTGAACTTTTTCAATATTTGCCCCTATTGCGAAAAGTTCAATATTTAGTGTTTGAAAAAACTTAAACATTGGTTCTAAGTTTGCATCTTTATCATCACCACCTATAACTAAATATATCTTTTTATCTTTGTAGTTTTCAAGTGCAGCAATAGTTGCATCTGCATTAGTTGCTTTACTATCATTAATCCATAACCTGTTTTGTTTATCAAAAACTTTTTCTAATTTATGTTCATCTTGCTGAAAACTATTTATCTTTTGATAATCTACCACATCATATAGTATTTTAGTAACAGCTAATGCTAATACAGCATCTATTAAATAAGGATGATCAAAGTGTATTTTTTTAGAATCTATATCAAATACCCTCTCTAGGTCATTGATATTTTCATAACAAATTTTAAATCCATTGCTTGGATAATCTTTATATTTATTAGGAATAATTGCTATCTCACCTTCTTGCAACTTATCAAGTGGCTTTAGTTTTGATTGTTCATATTCACTAAAACTACCATGCCAAGAAATATGGTCTTCACTAATTGGTAATAAAATATAAATATTTGGCTTAGCAATATTTGTATAGTGTAAAGTAAATGATGATGTTTCTAATATCCAAATAGGTTTTGATTGATCCATATGAGCCAATGGTGTTCCAATATTTCCACCACATATAGAATCATAACCTTCTAAAAGATGTTGACACATTTGTGTAGTTGTTGTTTTCCCATTTGTACCACTTATCCAAATTGAATATGGCATTTGTGAAGCAAAAAGATCATATTCACTTATTAGATTTTTAGTAGCTTTTACAAATTTGTTATGGGGAGGGATACCTGGGCTTACAATAGTTAGTTCTTCACTATTATGGTCAAAGCTATTTAAGTCACTATCATCATACATAATCGTATCAGGATATTTATCCTGAATAGCTTGTGCTGTTTTCCCTTTTCCTAAGATTCTCATTATCGAAGCTTTAATGTTAAAAGTGCAAGTAAATTAGTCATAAAAGCAATAATCCAAAACCTTACAATCACTTTATTCTCATGCCAGCCTTTTTTCTCAAAGTGATGATGTATTGGAGCCATAAGGAATACTCTTTTTTGTCTTAATTTAAATGAACCTACTTGTAATATCACTGATACTGTTTCAAACACAAAGATAAATCCAATTAATAATAATAGTATTTCACTTTTACCAACAATTGCCATATATCCCATAAATCCACCGATAGCTAAACTTCCACTATCTCCCATAAACACTTGTGCAGGATGTGAATTGTACCAAAGAAATGCGATCAAACTACCAATAAAAGCAGCTCCTACAATAGCTAATTCACCTACATCTTTAATATTTGGCATTAATAGATAATCACTAATAATTGCATGTCCTGTAATATATACAATTAATGATAATGATAATAACCCCATGATAGAAGGTACAGTTGCTAGTCCATCAAGTCCATCAGTTAAATTGACAGCATTTGATGTTGCCACCATAACTATAGCCCAAAAGGCAATTGCAAAATAATACATATCAATTACAGGTAATTTATAAAAAGGGATAAACAATGTTGTAGGATGATTAGCACAATATAAAAAGCATATTACAATCAATGAAGCTATAATTTGAAACAACATCTTCATTCTAGCACTTAAACCTGCATCATTTTTATTACTTGATATTTTTCCTAGATCATCTTTGATTCCAATAGCTGAAAATAATCCTATAGAAGCTAAAGCACCAATAATATAATAGTTGTTTAATTTGGCAGTTAAAACTACTGCAAGTAATGTAGCAAAAACAAATACTATTCCACCCATAGTAGGTGTTCCTGCTTTTTGTTGATGTGAATCTGGAGCTAAATCATAAATAGGCTGACTTTGTTTTCTATTTTGTGCCCATCTAATAAACTTTGGCATCAAAATTAATGTTAAAACAAAAGCAATAAAAAAAGCGATCCCTGCTCTAACTGAGATATACTGAAATATATTAATATCAAGATGCCTAAAGAACCAATAAAACAATGTTAAACCTTATTTTTGTATAATATCAAAGATTATAACAAAACAATTATTAAGGTTTAAATTTATGAATAATAAGAAAACACTTTTAATAATTACAGATGGAATTGGTCACAATAGTTCTTGTGAATTCAATGCTTTTTGTAATGCTAAAAAGCCAACTTACGATTATCTTTTTGATAATGTTCCTCACTCACTTGTGCATACACATGGATTAAGTGTTGGTTTACCAGAAGGACAAATGGGAAATAGTGAGGTTGGCCATATGACTATTGGAAGTGGTAGGATTTTATATCAAGATCTAGTAAAAATCACTATGGCAATTGAAGACAATTCTATGGAACAAAATAGTGTTTTAAATAATGTCCTTGATAAATCAAACACAATTCACCTTATTGGACTACTTAGTGATGGCGGAGTACATTCACATATTAAACATATTATTGGTCTTGCAAATATTGCATCACAAAAAGGGAAAAAAGTTGCCCTTCATCCTATCACTGATGGTAGAGATGTATCTCCCACTTCAGCTCCTACATATATAAAGCAAATTGAAGATATATGTAATGAGAATATTTTCATTGCCACTATTGGTGGAAGATTTTATACTATGGATAGAGATACAAGATGGGAAAGAGTAGAAGCTGGATATCGTGCTATTGTAGATGGACAATCACAAACAGATCTTAATGCTCATGAATATATAACTAGATCATATGAACAAGATATTACAGATGAATTTATTAAGCCAACTGCAATTGCTAACTATAATGGTATGCAAGATGGAGATGGAGTAATCTTTTGTAACTTTAGAAGTGATCGAGTAAGAGAGATTAGTAAAGCAATAGCAGATGAAGATTTTAATGAATTTACAAAAGAACATAAACAGTTAAATATTGCAACAATGACTCAATACGATAAGAACTTTCCACTAGATGTGATGTTTCAAAAAGAAGCTCCGAAAAATACATTGTCAGAGATCATTTCAAATGCAGGGCTTTCACAACTACATACTTCAGAAACAGAAAAGTATGCACATGTAACATTTTTCTTCAATGGGGGAATTGAAGATAAGTTAAAAGGTGAAAAAAGGGTACTTATCGCTTCACCTGATGTTGAAACATATGATATGAAGCCAGAAATGTCAGCACCTGAAGTTGCACAAGAAGTTCTAAAAGCTATGAAAGATCAAGAAGACTTTATTGTAGTTAATTTTGCAAATGGTGATATGGTTGGACATACTGGTGTTTATGAAGCAGGAATTCAAGCTGTTGAATGTGTAGATACACAACTTGGTCTTGTTGTTGAATGTGCAAAAGAGCAAGGATATAATATAGTTCTTACAAGTGATCACGGTAACTGTGAAAAAATGAAAAATGAAAATGGTGACACACTAACAAATCATACAGTTGGTGATGTATACTGTTTTGTAATCTCTGATAAAGTAACTCAATTAAAAGATGGTGGATTAAATAATATTGCTCCAACTGTTTTAAAACTAATGGAATTACCAATACCTTCAGAGATGGATGAACCTCTTTTTTAATCAAAGGTAATTATGCTTAATATCAATCAGCTTACAATAACTAATAAAAACGAAACACTGGTTGATATTAATTTTAGTGTAAAAAAATCTACTGCATTAGTAGGACAAAGTGGTAGTGGTAAGTCACTTACACTAAAATCGATTCTTCAACTACTTCCATCAAATCTTCATGCTATATTTCAATTTGAAGCTGATTTTGAATTAGTACCTAATACTATTGGATTTATTCCTCAAAATCCATTTACATCTCTGTCGCCACTTACAAAAATAAAAGATCAATTCTTTTGTGATATTTCCAAGGCAAAAAAGATGCTTAAATTAGTTAATCTAGAAGAGAGCTATTTAGAAAAGTTTCCATCACAATTAAGTGGTGGTCAACTTCAACGTATTGTTATTGCCATTGTTCTAACAAAGCAACCAAAAATATTACTTTTAGATGAACCGACAACTGCATTAGATAAAGAAACACAAAATACAATTTTAGATCTTATTAAATCACTACAAGAAAAACTTGACTTTCTTATTTTATTTGTTACACATGATATCGCATCTATTGAAAATATTTGTGAAGAGATCGTTATATTAAAAGATGGCAAAATATGTGAAAGTGGCTTAGTAAATGATATTTTAGAAAAAAGTGATCACCCTTATACTCAATCGCTTATCCAATCATCATTTTCAAATAGAGAGTTTAGAAAATGAGAATATTAAAATACCTTTTTATAACATCTATAGTTTTAGGAATTTCTCTTTTAATATGGCTACTATTTTTATATTCTCAAGTAAGATTTGATATCAATAAAATTATTGACTACAAACCAAAACTAACAACACAGTTTTATGATAAAAACCACAAACTTGTGGCAAATATCTTTGATGAAGAGCATCGTGTTTATGTAAACTTCAACGAAATACCAGCGCGGGCTATTGAAGCGCTTATTGCTATTGAAGATACACAATTTTTTGAGCATAATGGTATAAATACTGAAGCTATTATGAGAGCTATTATAAAAGATATAAAAGCTATGAAACTAGTTGAGGGTGCTAGTACTCTTACTCAACAATTAGTGAAAACTATGGTATTAAGTCGTGAAAAGAAGATTATTAGGAAAGTAAAAGAGATCTTATTATCTCTTAGATTAGAGATGCTTTTATCAAAAGAAGAGATCCTAGAAAGGTACTTTAATCAAGTATATTTTGGACATGGTTACTATGGTATTAAAACTGCCGCGCAAGGATATTTTCATAAAAGTCTAAGTCAACTTACTCTTAAAGAGATAGCTATATTAGTTGGTCTTCCAAGAGCACCAAGCTTTTATGATCCTACGAGAAATCTAAAACATGCAATAAGTAGAGCAAACCAAGTAATAAACAGACTAAAAATTCTTGGATGGATTAATGAAAAAGAATATCAACTTGCAATTAAAGAGATTCCAAAAGTATATAAAGATACATTAACACTTAATAAAGCACCATATGTTATCGATAGTGCTTTAAAAGTTTTAAAGCAAGATATAGGTGATATAAAATCTGGTGGGTATAAAGTACAACTTACTATCGATTTAGATGCACAACAAATAGCAAGAGAAGCTTTACAGTTTGGATATGAAAGAATCATTAAGCGTGATAGAAACCATAATACACCTACATCAAATACAGCTACTTTAAATGGAGCTATTGTAGTGCTTGAAAATAGTACAGGAAAAGTACTTGCTCAAGTTGGTGGAGTTGATTATAAAAGTTCATCATTTAATAGAGCTAGACAAAGTATGAGACAACCTGGATCTTCAGTAAAACCGTTTCTTTATCAAATTGCACTTGATTTAGGATACTCAACTGTTTCAGATCTTGTAGATATTAGTAGAACATATAGTTATAGACAACAACAAACTATAAAAAAATGGCAGCCAAAAAACTATGAAAAAGATTTTAAAGGACTTATCAAATTTAATGAAGCATTAATTCACTCAAGAAATCTTGCAACGATTAACCTTGTTACAGATATTGGTATCGATATTTTATATAAGCGTCTAAGCTATTTTGGATTTAAAGACTTCCCTTATGATCTGTCTGTTACTCTTGGAAGTTTTGGGATATCCCCTTTAGATTTAAGTGAACAATATACAATTTTCTCTAATAATGGGATACAAAATAAACCATACTTAATTTCAAGTATTACAGATTCAGCTGGTCAAACTATCCAATTTGAACCGGAATCAAAATATATCATATCCCCTGGTCAAGCATTTTTAATGACAACTATACTACGAGATGTAGTTACAAGAGGTACAGGTAAACAAGCTAGAATAAAAGGTTTAGAAACGGCTGGTAAAACAGGAAGTACAAATAAAAATATAGATGCATGGTTTTGTGGATATTCTCCAACTTTACAAACTATTGTTTGGTATGGCAATGATGATAATAAACCTATGAGAAGAAGTGAAACTGGTGGTAGAAGTGCAGCTCCAGCATTTACATATTTTTATAAGAATTGGTTAAAAATACATCCTGAAATCCAAAGAAAATTCACTCAACCTAAAGAGGTATTTACAAGTAATTTTGATGGCAAAATTGAATACTTTACAGAAAAATCAAATATCCCAAAAATAAATTCAACATTTATAGAAGAAAAAAAGGGAGAGGTTAAAAAACCTCTCCCTTTCTAAAAGAAACTTACGCTTATTAACAAGAGTAAGTTGAAGCAAATTCAAATGCTGTAGGTCTAGACTCATCTGGCCAAACTTGAGTTTCGAATTTGTAGTGTTGATAAGTATCTACGAAATCTTTAGTAAATACTGGTTGTAAGAACTCATTATCTCTAATTAATGCTTCTAAAGATCCTCTTAGTGTATGAGGCATTTGAGGGATATTTCTATCTCTAATCTCATCAAGAGTTAATTCAAATAAATCGTCATCCATTGGACCAACGATATCTTTTCCTGCACCAGTTTTAATACCATCAAGACCAGCCATCATCATAGCAGCAAATGCTAAATATGGACAAGCAGTTGAATCTGGGAATCTCATCTCAATTCTTGTTGCTTTTTCACCAGCACCATATGGGATTCTACAAGCTGCAGATCTATTTTGAGAAGAATAAGTTAAAATTGAAGGAGCTTCAAATCCTGGAATTAATCTCTTATAAGAGTTTGTTGATGGGTTAGTAAATGCTGCAACTGCTCTAGCGTGCTTAAAGATACCAGCAGTGTAATCTAATGCCATTTCAGATAAGTTTCCGTACTCACCCTCTTTGTAGAATAAGTTTCTACCCTCTTTCCATAAAGATTGGTGTACGTGCATACCATTTCCATTATCACCATATAATGGTTTTGGCATAAATGTACAAGTTTGACCATTTAAGTGAGCTACCATTTTACAAACATATTTGTACTTTTGTACATTATCTGAAGCAGTAATAATATCAGAGAATACGATACCAATTTCACCTTGTGCTTGTGCAACTTCATGGTGACCAAGTACAACTTCTAAACCTACTTCTTCAAGAACTAGCATCATCTCAGCTCTTAAATCTACCATAGAATCAGTTGGCATTGTTGGGAAGTAACCACCTTTTGTTCCAGGTCTATGACCCATGTTTCCACCTTCGATATCATATGAAGCAGCCCATCCACCTTCAGTTGATTCTACTTTATATCCAGCTTCGTTAACTCCATCAGTGATTTTTACATCATCAAAAATAAAGAATTCATTTTCAGGACCAAAATATGCAGCATCAGCAATACCAATCTCTTCAGCATGTGCTAAAGCTTTTTTAGCGATTGATCT
>CBFHVJ010000030.1:0-13036 GCA_965659435.1 uncultured Arcobacteraceae bacterium | reverse complement strand
TATTTTTAGCATGGATTGTACCTATAGTTGCACTTATTATCTCTTTTGGAATGATAAAAGATCATTATGAAAAGCAAGGTGATACTATCACCATATATGTAAAAGATATCAAAGGGCTCAATATAAGAAAAAGCCATATTGAATATAGAGGAGTTCAAATAGGAAAACTTCTATCAATTGAGCCAGATATTGATGATATAAATAGGTTTAAAATAGAAGCGATGCTTTATTCTCAATTTAATTATTTAGTAAAAAATGGAAGTAGATTTTGGATAGTTGCACCAAATATTAGTATAGATAAAATTGAAAATATAGGAACAGTGCTGACTGGAAACTATATAGAGCTGATACCACCAACTTATAATACGACTAAGCTTAAAAATCTCCCAAGGCAAAAAGAATTTATAGCCCTTGAAAAGAGACCTGAAGATATAGGAAAACTGATCAATTTAGTTTCAAAAAACGGTTCACTTTCTCAAGGAGCTAGTGTACTTTATAAAGGTATTAAGATAGGTGAGGTATTAGGTAAAGATCTATTAAAAGATGAAACTATCAACTATACACTTAATATAAAAAAAGAGTACAAAAATATAGTTAATAAAGATTCATATTTTTATGAAAATTCTCCTGTTGATATCAAAATGAATCTTGAAAAGGTTGCTGTAAACTTAAGTCCCCTTAGAAACTTTTTACAAGGCTCAATTGGTATGGTAAAAGATGAGAGCATTCAAGATAAAACTTCTAGTAAACTCTATAAAAACAAAGGTGATCTGTATAATGGACAAGATGGATTTAAAATCCTTTTAACAGGAGATCAACTAATAGAAAATGAGGCTATCTATTTTAAAAATATAAGGGTTGGATATGTACAAAAAGTATATCTCAAAGATGATATCCAACAAGGTGACATTATCATTTATAATCAATACAAAAACCTTATAAATGATTCTACGAAGTTTTATAAAATAAAAGACTTTAATGCAAATATAGGAATAGATGGAGTGAGTGTTGAGCTTTCATCTTTTAGGCAGATGTTAGAGGGTGGGATCACTTTTCATACTTATGATAAAAATAGAAAACTCAATGAAAAACTTTTTGAATTGTATGAGAGTAAAAATAGCTTAGAAGAATTTATGTCACAAAAAAAGTATTTTTTCATAACTCTTACAAGTGATGATCTTTATAATATAAAGTCAACATCAAAACTATTTTTGAAAAATGTAGAGATTGGAAGTGTAGGAAATATCCTTTTGGAAAATGGTGTAAAGACTACACTAAAAGTTAAGAAAAAATATAAAAAATATTTTGGAAAAGATTCTAAGATATATTTAGAAGGGATTCAGCTTTCACTTTCTGGAATTAAAAATATTTCAACAGAAGTTTTAGGGGATAGACTACATTTAGTCGCTGCAAATGGTGGATACAAAAATAGATTTACACTAGATGCTTATAATCCTATTGATACAAAATATAAAGATGGCCTAAGGGTGATTGTAAAGCACAAAGACTCAAAAAATATATCTATAAAAGCTCCTGTGTATTATAAATATTTTCAAATTGGTATTATTGAAGATATTAAGCTCAATACAACAACTGATGAGATTGAAAGTATTGTTTTCATAGAGGAACAATATAAACAGTATGTAAAAGATACAAGTGAATTTTATGAAACAAAAATTATAAATGCCGACATATCTCTTTTTGGTACCAAAATAAAAACTGGAACATTAAAATCAATGTTAAATGGGGGCTTAGATATAGTAAATCAAAAAGATTCAAATAATACAGCTAATAATTTTGATATCTTTCAAAGTAAGCAATATGATATGGAAAAAAGAGTTCAAAACTAATCTATAACTAAACTGTAACCAAACAACATTATGATTTGGTAACGAAAAAGGATAAATGCTATGAGTAAAAAAGTTTATGTAGTAGATACAAATGTTGTATTACAAAATATGCAAAATATTTTTAATATATCAGATAATGGAACAAATGTAGTTGTAATCCCAGAAACTGTTTTAGTTGAACTTGAAGATAAAAAGAAACTATTTAATGAACTTGGATACCAATCAAGGCAATTTGCAAGGTTTCTAGCAAAACTAAAAATAAAAGAAGTTGACTATAAAAGAGACTTCAAAGTAGTAAAACTCCATGATAAAAACATTGATATACATATAATTTCTAAAGATAATTATGAAAGTGAAATGCTTGTCCATAATATTGCAGAGAGTAATGATAAGAGAATTATTGAAGTTGCAAGCGTTGCAAAAGAGTATTATAAAGGTGGTAAAGTAATATTTCTTTCAATTGATATATATGCAAGAACATTTGCATTGTTTGCAAATATCAAAACAGAAACACTTAGAGAAGATAGAGCAGATATGCCTGACTTTCAATTTATAAAAAAACTTGAACTTGATTCATCTTATTTTAATAGCTTAGAATTATCAAATATTCAAGATATAGATCCTGAACATCATATACAAAATTTTTGTTATGAATTTTTATCTCCTGATGGAAATTCAACATATGGTGTAATATCTAATGGTAAGATTCATATAATTGATGAATCAGATTTCAATTCATTAGTAATACGACCTGCAAATTTAAAACAAAAATTTTTATTAAAAGCTATGATTTCAAATATGTATAACCTTATGGTAATAGATGCAAAAGCTGGAAGTGGTAAAACACTGATGAGTATCGCAAGTGCTATGAGACTTATAGATATAGGTGCGTATGAAAAGATTGTATATGTGAGAAATTCTATTGAGTCTCTTGACAAAGGTGCAGATGTAGGTTATTTAGCTGGTAATGAGGAGAAATTTAGAATTTATAATATGGCTTTATATGATACTTTAGAATTTATAGCAAAAAAACGACTTAGAAGAAGTGAAAATAAAGAGAGTCGTGAATCTATCCAATCAAAAGTAGATGAACTTATGGACAAATATAATATAGATATGCTTTGGCCAGGGGAAGCTCGTGGTAGAACACTAAGTGGTGCAATAGTTATCATGGATGAGTGGCAAAATAGTAGTGAAAACACTACTCAACTTATCCTCTCAAGACTTGATGAGTCTTGTATGGCTATTGTTATAGGTTCAAATAGACAAATAGATAATCTATATTTAAATAAATATAATAATGGTTTAACAACTTTGCTTAAACAAACAAATTATGAACATCCTGAAGTGAATATGTTTGCAATAGAGTTAGGTAAAGCTGTAAGGGGTAAATTTGCAGAATTTACAGAAAGAATATTTGAAAAAAAAGTAAACCGGTAAAGGGGATAATTGTATAAATTTAAAGAATCAAAGCTAATAAACGACACTTTATACAAACATATAGAGTGTAGTCAATTTGAAAATAAAATACTTCAAACAAAAATACTAAATAGACTGTTTTTTGTAACTCAAAATGCACTTGCATATTTTGCATATCCATCAATAAATACAAAAAGATATATACATAGTCTAGGAACAATGCATTTAAGTGCTCATATGTATAAAAATGCAATACTTAATGCTAAAAGTGATACCAAAAACGAGTACTTAAAAAAATTGAAAAAATCAATAGTTAATATTATTGATCAAAACAACCTATCTATAAACCTAAAAAAAATGGATAACTTTGAAGACAAAACACTATTTGAGTTTATGATTCCACTTAAATCAAAAAGCTCACATGAAGTATATCTCATTACACTTCAAGCACTAAGAATTGTGGGACTACTTCACGATGTTGGACATCTTCCATTCTCTCATCAAGTCGAATATGCAATTGATAAAATTTATAGTAATATTAAAAATAAAGAGAACAAAAATAAAAAAGAGTTAGAACTAATAAACTTTTATGAGTCTATTACAAAAAATTCGAAGTATGTATTGCATGAAGCTATTGGAACAAAACTTATAAAACTACTTTTTGAACATGAGATGAGACAGTTCTCCAATTCAAAAGAGGAAGATGATTATACAAAACTTATATATATCCTTGTAAGATATATCCTAAATGAAAAAGATGATGGTATATTTAACTATAAAGTCCTACACAAATTTATAAGTAGTACAGTTGATGCTGATAGATTAGATTATATCAATAGAGATATGCTTGCAAGTGGCTATATAGGTGGTAGCATTGACTTTATAAGAATTACTAAAAAGTGTGTCTTACTTAAAGAGAAAAAAGAGTTTGATGTATCATTTTTTGATAGCCAATTAATAGATATAGAACATATGTTGGAGATGAGATTTAATCAATATAAAAAAATTACATATAGCCACAAAATATCTGTAATAGACTCTTTACTTGAAGAGGTTATTGTATTATTAGCAAATAGATACTTACAATCTGATACAAATCATACAAATAAGTTAGATTCCATATCAATGTTATGGAAGTTTTTAGATGAGCAGAACCTTGAAAAAAGACTAGATACAATTAGTCAACTAGATGAAAACTGGCTAATTACACTATTCAAAAAAGAGTACTTTGATATTAAATACAAAAATACGCATACTTTAACTGACAAAAAAAATCTATTAGCTTTTGAAGAGATATTATTTGGGAAAAAGTACTACAACTCAATATGGAAAAATCTAAATGATTTATATAATATACTAGAATTTACAGATGTAGAAAAATATAAGTTTAGAGAAAGTTTTGGTTATGTAAGTAAAAATAACTATAAAAAATTGCAATCAAAACTTGATAAATTATGTCAAAAGTATGAAAATGAAGAAAATGAACAGTTTCTAACTTATAGACTAGTATCTTTAAAAATAGGAATTGAAAAAGACTTTTCACTTTATGATGGAGAGGAACTTATTCATATAGATAAAATATCAACAGTAAGAAAGAGATTGAAAAAATCTATCCTTAATACTGTACCATTCTATATTTTTACAAATAAAGAAAACCTAAGCAATGAACTAAAACAGGAACTAAAAAAATTACTTTACGATATATTTTTATAAATAATGTTAATTTTCTGTACAATAACAATATAGATTTATAAGTATTATATAAAAGGGATTAACAGTGAAAATTAGAGTCTATTATGAAGATACAGATGTAGGTGGTGTTGTATACCACTCTCAATATTTAAATTTTTGTGAAAGAGCAAGAAGTGAAATATTTTTTGAAAATGATTTATCCCCGCACCAAGAAAATGAATTTTTTGTAGTAAAAAATATCCAAGCAGATTTTATTAAAAGTGCAAAATTTGCAGATATATTAGATATCAAAACTACTATACTAGATCAAAAAAAAGCTTCTTTGAAGCTACATCAAACTGTCACTAATCAAGATAATCAACTATTATTTGCTATGGATGTACAGGTAGTTTACCTCAAAAATGGAAAACCTTCAAAGATTCCTGAGAAATTTCAGAGCCTATTCTCATTAAATAACTAATTCTTATGGTGATTTGTTGATAATTAATGAAAAAATGCTACTATGGCAAATGATACAAACCAAATAGCAATTGATACAGATAAAATTGCTAAAGAAGTTGTTTCAGATGTAGATGCAAAAGAGTTTGAGGGTAAAGAAAATATCGATATTACAGATGTAGAAAATACTAGAGCTGCAAAAGTTGCAAGAGGTGAAGTTATTGATAAGCCAACAACTACTACAAAAATTGATATAAAAGAGCACTCAATTTCTAAAAATAATTCTGAAATAGTATCATCTGCAAAGCTAGATGATAATAATGAATGGGATACTTTCTAAAAGAGTATCCTGTTTAAAAACTTACTTTGAAGTAAGTAGGTCTTTTAAACTCTCTTTTGGATGCTTACCATCTAGCATCTGTTTTACTTCATTTGCTATAGGTGTATAAATATTTTTTTCATTTGATAGTTTATAGATAGCTTCACTTGTCTTCACACCTTCTGCTACTTCACCTAACTCTTCCAAAATAGTCTCTAAGCTTTTTTCTGCAGCTATACCAAGTCCCACTCTAAAGTTACGACTTAATGTACTAGAAGCTGTTAAAAACAAGTCCCCTGCACCACTAAGTCCTGTAAATGTTTCCTCTTTAGCACCAAAGCATTCACCAAACCTAGCCATCTCAACTAATCCACGTGAAATTAAAGAAGCTCTTGCATTTTCCCCTAACTGTAATCCATCACAAATACCACTTGCAATAGCTAGTACATTTTTATAAGCACCTGCTATTTCAGCACCTATAACATCATCACTATAGTATGTTTT
This sequence comes from uncultured Arcobacteraceae bacterium, assembly GCA_965659435.1. GTDB lineage: Bacteria > Campylobacterota > Campylobacteria > Campylobacterales > Arcobacteraceae > JADHTT01. The sequence continues at coordinate 6,814 of CBFHVJ010000030.1, read as the reverse complement.
GATAAAAGATGGGAATAATTTACTAAACTCATTATAAAAAGTTTGAGATGCAGAATTTAATACAAGTGCCGTTGGAAGCCCTTTAATAACTTCAGCAGCAAATGATGGACCAGATATAAATCCAAGATTACCAATTGGTACAAATTCTTCATATATATCTTGTAAAAACGCCCCTGTACTTGCTTCTATTCCCTTAGCTGCTACTAAAACTTTTTGGTTATTAAATACAAAGTTTTCCTCTAGCCATTGGCGAATTGATTGAGCAGGGATAGCTATAATAAGATATTCACATTTTAATGCTTCATCTAAAGAGATAAAGTTTTCAATATCTTTAGGTGTTCTACTTGTGATGTAACACTTTTGATTTTGTGATAGTGCAAAATGTAAGGCTTGTCCCCATTTTCCAGCACCAATTACACAAATAGAACTCATACTATTAACCTAATCTCTCTTTTAAAAGCTTATTTACAACTTGTGGATTTGCACTTCCTTTTGAAGCTTTCATTGTTTGACCTACAAAGAACCCAAACAGTTTATCTTTACCACTTTTATACTGTTCTACTTTATCTTCATTAGCAGCTATAATTTCATCAATTATTGCTAAAATTGCTCCATCATCTGAAACTTGTTTTAATCCAAGTTTTTCAATAACCTCATCAACTTGAGCATCATTTTCCATTAGATAATCAAGAACTTCTTTTCCTGCTTTTCCAGAGATATCTCCATCATCAATAGCTTTTACTAAAGTTCCTAACTTTTGTGCATCTACAGGTGACTGAGTAATATTTGTACCATCTAGTCTTCCTTGAAGCTCAACAGTTAGCCATGTAGTAGCAGTTTTACCACTAACACCTAAACTCATCATCTCTTCAAAGAATTGTGCCATCTCTTTAGTTGCACAAATAACACCAGCATCATACTCTTTAAGTCCAAATTCTTTTACAAATCTCTCTTTTTTAGCATCTGGAAGTTCAGGGATATCTGAGTATTTTTCAATCATCTCATCAGTGATTACTAACGGTAAAAGGTCTGGATCTGGGAAATATCTGTAATCTGCAGCATCCTCTTTTCCTCTCATAGATCTTGTTTCACCAGTGTTTACATCAAAAAGTCTTGTTTCTTGAACAACCTCTTCTTCGTATACACCATCTTCCCAAGCTTCAATTTGTCTATTTACTTCATATTTAATAGCTTTTTCAATAAACTTAAATGAGTTCATATTTTTGATCTCACATCTTGTATAAAGTTTCTCATCACCTTTAGGTCTAATAGATACATTTACATCACATCTAAATGAACCCTCTTGCATATTTGCATCACTGATTTCAATATATCTTACAATAGAATGTAATTTTTTTAGATAAAGAATCGCTTCTTCAGCACTTCTCATATCTGGTTCAGATACGATTTCAAGAAGTGGTGTTCCTGCTCTATTTAAATCTACTTTTGAATGAGTTCCTGCATGTGTATTTTTTCCAGCATCGTTTTCTAAGTGAGCTCTTGTAACACCAATTGTTTTATTTGATCCATCTTCAAAGTCAATTACAACCTCTCCAAATCCAACTACAGGTACTTCAAATTGAGAAATTTGATAACCTGTTGGTAGATCTGGATAAAAATAGTTTTTTCTATTAAAAATTGACTTTTTATTTATCTTAGCATTGATCGCTGTTCCAAGTTGGATCGATTTATGAACTGCTTCTTTATTTAAAACTGGTAATGCTCCAGGTAATCCTAAACAAGTGGGACATACATTTGAGTTTGCTTGAGCTCCAAAACTTGTAGCACAATCACACCATAATTTACTCTTTGTATTTAACTGAGCATGTACTTCTAAACCAATTATCGTTTCAAACATCTATATTTATCCTTTATCTTAGTACTTCTATATCTGATTTTATTCTTAAGTTATTAAAATATTCTTTTAAAAATTTTGATTCTCTATCTTGCATAATGATATTGTAAATTCTATCTTTTACTTGAGTAAATGGTAAAGCAGAAACCTCTTTTTTCTCTTTTACAAAGTAGATCACATAGCCATTATTTGTTGTAGCAATTTTTGTAAATTGCCCTTTTTTAATTCCGCTAAAAAGATATCTTACTTGATTATTCGCTTTTTCTAAATCTATCGTTTCATTTTCTCGATTAATAGCATTATTAAAATACATTGGATTTTTTGAAACTTCCACTAATAAATTTTTATCTTTTGATAGGTATCTTAAAGTATCAATCTTCTTTGCTACTTCAAAAAGATTTTGATTGTTATCATAATAGATTTTAATATCCTCATCAGTTGCAGCTTTTAGATTTCCTCTGATTACTTTTTGAGATAGTTTTAACTTTTGAAGTTTTTGTTTTACACTATCTATAAAGACATCATAGTTTTGTTGCTGCTTTACAGCTTCTTTAAACTGTTCTAATTGCATTTTATTTGATTGAGCAAGTTTTACAAGATAACCTTCAATATCTACATCAGATACTATAATTCTATGTTTTTCTAACTCTTGTTGAAATAAAAGTTCATCTATTATCATATTAACAGCTGTCTCTTTATTCACATTGTTGTTTTGCATTTTTTCATCAATATCATACAAAGTAACAATGTCATCATTTACTTTAATAGCTATTGCATCTACAAGTCCAGCACTTAATATCTGTAGTGATAAAACTAAAGAGATAAAAATCTTAATCATACTATTCCTACTATTTATATAATAGCAAGATTATATCTAACTTTACTGTTTAGTTAGATTAATTAGCTATAATTACAAAAACAATCCAAAGAGAGTATATATGCAAACTATCACAATCAAATCACCTTTTGATATGCACCTTCACCTAAGAGATGAAGAGATGTTGAAACTTGTAGGACCACTAAGTGCAGAAACTTTTTCAGGTGGAATTATCATGCCAAATATTGTACCACCTGTTGATACAAAAGAAGCAGTAATTGCTTATAAAAATAGAATCAAAGATGCTATTGGAGATGAAGACTTCAATCCAATGATGACACTATTTTTCAAGCCATATACAAAAGAGTTTTTGGAAGATGTAAAAGATGAAATTACAGCGATTAAACTGTACCCTGCAGGGATCACTACAAACTCTGAAGGTGGTGTTTCAACTATTGATACAGAAGAGCTTGCTCCAACATTAAATGCAATGGCAGAGCTTGGTATTCCACTTTGTGTACATGGTGAATCAAATGGATTTGTAATGGATAGAGAGAAAGAATTTATGTCTGTTTATGAAGCATTAGCTACTGCTTTTCCAAAATTAACTATCATTATGGAGCATATTACTACTGCTGAAGCTGTTGAAACTGTACAAAAATATGAGAACTTATATGCAACAATAACAGTACAACATCTACTTATTACTTTAGATGATGTAGCAGGTGGAATGCTTCAACCACATCTATTTTGTAAACCAATTGCAAAAAGATATGAAGATAGAGATGCATTACAACAAATAGCACTTTCTGGTCATCCAAAAATTATGTTTGGTAGTGATAGTGCACCTCATCCAAAACATGCAAAAGAAGCATGTGGATGTGCAGCAGGTGTATTTACTGCACCAATTGCATTACAGGTTTTAACTCAATTCTTTGATGACAATGGAAAGCTAGAAAATTTACAAAAGTTCTTAAGTGGTAATGCTTGTGAAATATATAAAATGCAAGCATCTTCAAAAGAGATTACTTTAGAAAAGAAAGATTTTATAGTTCCAAATTCTTATGATGGATTTGGTGAAAATGTAGTTCCTATGTATGCTGGTGAAACTTTAAATTGGAGCCTTGTATAATAAAAATAATTTCTTTAAAAATATTTAGAAATCTCTAAATATTTTTAATAGATTCCTCATACATAGCATTTGCAGTTTTTTCTGTTTCAACAATAATATGTGTAAGATCTAATTTTTCTAATGCCTCTTTCTCTTCAAATTTATTAACCTTCACAATTGTTTTTTTATCTTGTGCCATCTCATGAACAACCTCACATATATGATGTAACCTTTGACTATTTCCTATAGAGATAATTACAGATGATGCTTTATCAATTTTAACTGCATTTAAAATTTCTTTCATTGCTGCATTACCATATATTACAGGTTGTCCATTTTTTTGTGCCTCTTTTACCCTTTGAATATCATGTTCAATTGCAATGAAGCTACCACCATTTTGCTCAATTTTTTTTGCAATTATTTTTCCTAATCTTCCAAAACCTATAAGAATAGTATGGTTATTTAGTTTTTTTGAATTTACCTCTAAAATTTCATCAAAGTTTTGATCTGAATTTTTAATCTTATCTGCAATAAATCCACTATTTTTGATTACAAATGGTGTTAAGATCATTGAGATAACTACAGTAACTATTAATATTTGTCCAATAACAGGATCGATAAGATCTCTTGCAAATGCCAATTCAAATATCACTAATGCAAATTCACCAAGCTGAAATAGTGTAATAGATGTTTTGATTGCTGTTCTAGGATTTGTAGCAAGAGTTATAATTCCATATAAAATTGCTACTTTAATGATAATCAATAATGGTAATAAAAATGCTATTGTTACAATATATTCAGAGATAACTGCAAAATCAAGTTGCATTCCCACTGTGATAAAGAAAACACCTAGTAAAAGATCTCTAAAAGGAATCAGGTCAGCTTCTACTTGATGTTTATATTGAGTCTCTGCAATCATCATACCTGCAATAAATGCACCTAGAGAATATGAAAAACCAAAAAAATGAGCTAAATAAGAACTACCCATTACAAGTAATAAAATTGACCCTACAAACAGTTCATTAGATCGAGACTTTGTTACTTGATGTAAAAATGGATCTAAAAGATACTTTCCAGCAACAAACAATGCAGTTAATAAAATCACAGCATCGATAAATGTTTGACTAAGTAAAGATGAAATAGACTGACCTGTCGTTGAAAAAATTGTAATCATTAAAAGGATAGGAATTACAGCTATATCTTGAAATAAAAGTACCCCTAATACCTTCTTTCCATATACTTTATTGATATCACCATTTTCATTTAATAGTTTTAATACAATTGCTGTGGAAGATAAAGATAATGCTAAACCAATAATGATAGATGACTTTATCTCTATACCAAAAACAAAATGGGCAATTGATGTAAATACAGTTGCAGTTATAATAACTTGCGAAGCTCCATAAACAAAAACTTCTTTTTTCATCTTCTTTAGATGTTGCAATGAAAACTCTAATCCAATAGTAAATAATAAAAAAACTACACCAAATTCTGCTATCTCTTTAAGCTCATGTGAGTGTACCGCTTCATGAAGATTAAAACTATATGCAATAATAGTACCTGTAGCTATGTAGCCAATAATTGTAGGTATTCCAAATTTTTTTAAAACTAGATTTAAAATAATTGTAATAAATAATGTAGAAACAATAATCTCAAGCATAGTTAATTATCCTTTTTATTTTTAGATTGTTGTTCTCGTAATTTATCTTTTTTACTTTTTCTTTTCCCTTTTACAGGAGCTTGTCCTTTTTGAGTTGTAGGTGTACCTACAAATTCAAAACCTTCTATCTGTTCTCTTTCAAGAGTGATTTTTGAACGCTTTTCTATAAGTTTAAAATGTTCAAAATTTTCTAAAGTGATAAAGGATATCGCTGTTCCAGTTTTTCCAGCACGACCAGTTCTTCCTATACGGTGTATATAATCATTTGGACTTCTAGGTAGATCATAATTAATCACACAAGATATATCATCTATATGTAAACCTCTAGCAGCTATATCTGAAGAGAATAAAATATCAATATCTTTGTTTTTAAAATCCTCTAGAGTATAGATTCTCTCATCTTGATCTAAATGCCCATGAAATGACTCTGCGTTGAATCCATATTTTCTAAACTTTGATGCCAAATTATCAGCAGATCTATTATTTGCCATGAAAACCAATACTTGCTCAAAACTATTTGACTTTAATATATGTTGTAGAAGTGGATTACGTTTTTCTTGATTTACTAAAATTGCTCTTTGGTTTATATTTTCAACTGTTGGTGTTTGAGTCTCAATACTTACCTCAACAGCATCTTCTGTAATTTTTGAGATAATCTCTTTTACTTTTTCTGGATATGTTGCAGAAAAAAGTAGATTCTGCCTTTTTTGTGGGATATTCTCTAAGATAAGATCTAACTGCTCTGCAAACCCGAGATCAAGCATCTTATCAGCTTCATCAAGTACAAAAAATTCTAACTTTTCTAATGAAATTTGTTTTTTTGAAAGAATATCAAGTAGTCTTCCTGGTGTTGCTACTAAGATATCGCAACCTTTTTGAAGATCATAAAGTTGTGTCGATATCTCTTGTCCACCAATTGTAGATATTACTTTAGGATATTTTTCAAAGTATTGTGAAAAGTCTTTAAAAGCCTGTGCTACTTGCAGGGTAAGCTCTCTTGTAGGAGTCAAAACTAAAGTTCTTATTTTAGCTTTTCCCTCATGTGGATTATCTAACCATTTTTGTAATATAGGCAATACAAAACTTGCAGTTTTTCCAGATCCTGTTTGTGCTTTTGCAACGATATCTTCATTGTCAAGAACTAAAGGGATAACTTTTTGTTGAATAGATGTAGGTACGGTAAAGCTATTATTTTTTAATGCTTTTTGAATTTGAGGGGATAAGTTAAAGTCTAAAAATGTCATTGCATATTTTAGGCACTTTTGGCTTTAGGATATATTGAGGTCATCTTTATTCTCTTTTTTTATTTTGTAACCCAAATAATTAAAAAAAACTATCTCAAAAATACCTGCTATTACAAAGAGTATTATT